>JANWUW010000079.1 GCA_025057935.1 Thermoflexales bacterium | reverse complement strand
AGAGTGCGCGGACTTGGCGCGCGCAGAGGCGCAAAAGCTGCGGCAGTGCTGCGAGGCAGCCAGCGAGCAGTTGCCGATGTGGGGTGGGGCTGCATCTTTCAAAGAGCTCCCGATTCTTCAGCGCGCCTTTCGTGCAGACGCACTGCCGCAAGCTGCATGGGCGCTGATTGCGGTGGATGGATCGCAGATTTTCCCCAATCGCCACAAGTCCTATCTCTACGCTTATGCGCGCGCGCAGTGCCAAGCCATTGTGTACAACGCGCACAGCGAGCAGCATCATGCGCTGATGCGCGCGCTGAACGCAGCCGAGTGCAGCGCTGAGCGCGTCTTCACCGAGGCAGAGCTGCTTGATCCCAGCACAGGCGAGCTGCAAACACAGCGCGTCGCCCTCGAGCGCAGCTTGCTTGAGCTGGAGGCGCTGACACGCGCATGTGCGCTCGCGCATGCTCATGGGCTTCGCTCCATCGCACTCCTCGACGGCATGTTGCTGCCGTTCGCTCTGGTAAACGCGCGGCTCGAAGGAGAAAATGCCGCAGCGTTCGCGCGCTTGCTCAGCGCGCTTGAGCAGTTGCGCCAGAGCGGGGCTGTGGTGTGTGGCTATGTTGACCGACCCAACAGCCGCGCGTTGGTGCAGACCATAGCGCTGGGCGGCTTGGACCCAGACGAGCCGAATTTTGGTGAGCGCGTGGCGCAGCGCCTTAACAGGGTGCAAGGCATGTTGGACCGCTACTTCTTGGAGAGTGTGTTGCCGCCTGCGCATTACACGCTTCCGTTCATCCCCGCTTGGCGCATCAACCGCGCGCTTGAGCGCCAAGGGCACGCAGTGAGCGTGTGCTACGCTAACTTCGGTCATCCAGAGACCGTCGGCATGCCTTCCACGATCATCGCGCGACTAGAGCTGCCAGCGTGGTGCGCGGATGAATCCTCACTGCACACAGTGTGTGCGGTGCTCGATCGCCAAGTGCAACTCGCCGGGGGCTACCCCATGCTCCTCGCCATGGCGCACAAAGCTGCGGCGATCACGCGCGCCGTGGAGCGCAGCGTTGACCAAGAGCTTCACGCCCGCCTCACCGAGTTAGGGCTGATGCCCGAGCTGCCCTCGTTCAAGCAGCAACTCAAAGAGCCAGAGGCTTAACCGTTGCGCGCTCGCAATGCCGCGAGAATAGTGCGCGCCCGCTCTGGGCGGATCAGACGCTCGGCGATGAGCTGTTCAGCCACGCGGTCGATCTCTTCCCCTTGAGCGCCGACGCTCATCGCTACTTGGCGCGCGTGCAGCGCCATGTGCCCCTGCTGAATGCCTTCCATGGCGAGCGCACGAATAGCGGCGAAGTTCTGCGCTAAGCCCACGCAGGCAATCACTTCAGCTAGCTCGCGCGCTGTTCGCACGCCGAGCATTTGCAGCGCAAGCTGCGCGAGCGGGTGCGCGCGCGTGGCTCCGCCGACGACGCCTACCGCGAGCGGCAGCTCGATGCGTCCTTCGAGATTGCCCTCACTGTTCACGCGCCATGTCGCCAGCGCGGTGTAGCGACCGTTGCGCGCAGCATAGGCGTGGGCAGCCGCCTCCACAGCGCGCCAATCATTCCCTGTGGCGATCACCACAGCATCCACGCCGTTCATGATGCCCTTGTTGTGGGTCGCAGCGCGGTAAGGGTCAATCTCAGCGAAGCGCGAGGCTTCTTCGATACGCTGCGCGATCAGCGCTGGCGGCAGTGTGTTGTCTTTGCGGCTGGCGAGGAGATCGGCTCGGATGGTGCACGACGCCCAAGCAAGGCGGCGGTCGCTCAGGTTCGAGAGGATGCGCAAGTTGGCGCGACCGCCGCTTAGCGCGGCGAGTTTCGGCGCCAACGCCTCGCACGCTGTGTTGACCAAGTTCGCGCCCATTGCGTCGCCGCAATCGTAGAGCACGTGCGCGATGAGCATGGGAGGCGGACCTTCAAGCGCGCGCGTTTCCAGTCCCACGGCGCGGGCATGACGACTGCGCGTGTTCGGGTTTTCCTCGTTCAGCCAGTGGATCAGCGCTGCTTGTTCGGCTGCGATGCGCGCACGCGCAGCATCGAGGTCTGGCACGTCGAGCAGCTGAACCTGACCGATCATCAGCGGCTCAGTGCTGCCGGCGCTGAAGCCGCCTGAGGCGGCAGCCAGCTTGGCCGCGTAGCTGCACGCAGCGACGACGCTCGCTTCTTCGATCACCATTGGCACAGCGGCGATGCTGCGCCCGTTGACGACAAAGTGCTGTGCCACGCCAAGCGGCAGACCAAACACGCCGATCACGTTCTCGATCATGTGGTCGGCTTGCTCAAGCGAGAGCCCAGCGCGCAGCGCAGCGATGTGCGCCTCGCTCAAGCCCAACGCAGCTGCGCGCGCCTCAACAGGGAGATCGCGTAAACGAGGCGTGCTCATGCCGGTTGCGGTATTGCCTCCAGCAGGTCAAATGCAAACATCGCAGCGCCGACCACGCCAGCGCGGTCGCCAAGTTTTGCGGCGACGATCTTCACGCGCTCGAGCTGGTGCTTGTTGATCGCGTGCTGACGCGCGAGGGCATCAATGCGCGGCAGCATCCAATCGCCAAGGGCCTCAATCACGCCGCCGCCATACACCAGTAGCTCCGGATCAAAGGCGTTGATCAACGAGGCAGCGTGCAAGCCGAGGTAGTGCGCTGCGCGCTCGAGCACTTCGATGGTGAGCGCATCGCCCTTGCTCAGGGCCTTAGCGAGAATGCTGCTAGTGATGGTGGTGGCTTCCTTCTCTTGCAGCAGCTCGGGGATGATGCTGCGCCGACCTTCAGCGAGCGCAGCGCGGATGTCGCGTTCGATGGCGCTGCGGCTGGCGAGCGCTTCGATGCCGCCGCGCGTGCCGTTGCCGGGCGCGTAGGGACCGTCAGCGAGAGTGACCATGTGACCGATCTCGCCGCCACTCCCGCGAAACCCCTCCCAGACTTGGTTGTTGACGATGATGCCGCCGCCAATGCCTGTGCCGATGAACACCGCCACCATGCTGTGTGTGCCTTTGCCGGCGCCGAAGCGATGCTCGCCAATGGCGGCAGCGCGCACGTCATTGGTGAGCGCGACCGGCACATCGTGCCAGCGCCGCAAGAGCTTGCTGAGCGGCACGCGATCCCAGCCAGGCAAATTGGGCAAGCTGATCACTAAGCCATGAGCGTTATCCACCACTCCCGGCGCGCCGACGCCGATAGTAACAATGGCGCCCTTGTCCACTTGCGCATCATCCAGCGCTTCCTCCATCGCTTTCTCGACGCGCTGGATCACGGCTTCGGGTCCCTTCTCTGCGTGGGTAGATTTTTTGCCCGTGCCGAGGACGTGACCTTTTGCGTCCACCACAGCGGCGAAGATTTTGGTGCCGCCGAGGTCTACGCCGATCGCAAGGTGCTTGTGCGCGTTGCGGGTGTTTTTCTTTGCCATGGTTCAGTGTGTCAGCGCGCCGTAGCATGCAGGTCCGACAATGCGCGCGTACTTAGCGAGCGCGCCGTGGGTGTAGCGGGGCTGAGGCGGCTGCCACTGCTTCAGGCGTGCTTGAATCTCCTCGTCGCTCAGGCGCACTTCTAACTTGCCATGCAGCGGGTCGCTGGCGTCAATCTCGACAATATCGCCGTCGCGCAGGATGGCGATCGGTCCGCCGACAAAAGCTTCGGGTCCAATGTGGCCGACCATCAAGCCGCTGGTGGCGCCGCTAAAGCGCCCGTCGGTGAGCAGCGCGACCTCTTGCCCAAGCCCTTGCCCGCGGATGGCGGCAGTGACGGCTAGCATCTCGGGCATGCCGGGCGCGCCCTTCGGACCAACGTAACGGATCACCACGACGTCGCCGGGTTTGATCTCGCGCCGCGCTACAGCTTCGGCGCAGGATTGCTCATCGTCAAACACGCGCGCCGGCCCGACGTGGCGCAGTTTGGTGAGGTTCGCCACCTTCACGACGCCGCCTTCTGGGGCGAGGTTGCCCTTCACGATCACCATGCCACCAGTTTCGCGCAAGGGGCGGGTCACTGGGCGCACCACGTCTTGATGAGGGAGCTGCTCCGCGTTCTTCACGTCCTTGAGGTTCTCAGCGAGTGTCTTGCCCGTTACCGTGAGGCAATCGCCGTGCAGCAAACCGGCGTCGAGCAATGTCTTCATCACCACGGGCACGCCACCGATGCGATGCAAGTCTTCCATGACATACTTGCCGCCGGGTGTCATATCGGCAATATGCGGGGTGCGCGCGTTGATGCGGATGAAGTCGTCGAAAGTGAGCTCGATGCCCAGCTCATGAGCGATGGCAGGCAAGTGCAGCGCGATGTTGGTCGAGCCGCCCATCGCGAGCGCAACAGTGAGCGCGTTTTCAAACGCCTCCTTGGTCATGATGTCGCTCGGACGAATGCCGCGCTCCATGAGACGCATGAGCGCTTTGCCGCTCTCGTAAGCGAAGCGCTTACGCTCTTCATCCACGGCAGGCGGCGAGGCGCTGCCGGGGAGCGACATGCCGAGGGCTTCGCCCACGCTCGCCATGGTGTTCGCCGTGAAGAACCCGCCGCATGAACCAATGCCCGGGCAGGCGACACACTCCAGCTCGTAGAGATCCTCTTCGCTAATCAAGCCAGCCTCGTATTGCCCCACGGCTTCGTAAACGGTCTGGATGGTCACGTCGCGCCCGCGGAACTTGCCAGGCTTGATGGTGCCGCCGTAGAGGAAAATGCTGGGCAGGTTCAGCCGCCCAATCGCCATCAACATGCCTGGCAGGCTTTTGTCGCAGCCCGCCATGGCGAAGAGGGCGTCGTAGCAATGCGCGCGCATCATCAGCTCCACTGAGTCGGCGATCACCTCGCGGCTGATCAGCGATGCTTTCATTCCCTCATGTCCCATGGCGATGCCATCGCTCACCGCGATGGTGACGAACTCGCGGGGGGTGCCGCCCATCTCGCTGATAGCGCGCTTCGCTTCTTGCGCGAGGAAGTTAGACGACATGTTGCAGGGCGTGGCTTCGTTCCACGTGTGCGCAACGCCGACGAGCGGCTGATGAAGCTCCCTGTCGCCCAGACCCATAGCACGCATGAAGGCGCGATGCGGCGCGCGCGCTGGTCCATCGAATTCGCGGCTGCGTGTGCGAAGATGCTCGGTCGAGGTTTGAACAGACTTCATGGCTGTGATCCTCTTGGACGCGAAGCGAATGATGTTGCGGATTGTAGCCTCTGCGCCAGGCGTTGATCTCCAATGGGTTCGCGCTTCATCTTCACGACTTGCCAAGTGCCCATTAGTTTGCCTGTGCTGCGCTCATTACCCCCTCGCGGGCGACTGCGCAGGAGCATGAGCATGCGGTTGGGGCTAAAGCGAGCGGTGCGACTTCTGTTGTTAACTCAATCAGCGTGGTTTGGGTTGCGCAGGAGGGGCGCTTAACCATCGAAGCCGCGGTGAACAAACTTCAGTTCCCCTTGACAACTCTGCCTGCAGCGAGTACAAACAGCGCACCTGAGCAAACAGGAGGAGTTGAACGATGAAACGACGAACCTTCTTGAGCCTTGCCGCGAAGGCAACTGCAGCAGGTGCTGCCTCGACAGTGTTTGCTGCTCCCAACATCATCATTGCGCAGCGCAACATTCGTTGGCAGATGGCGACGAGCTGGCCAGTCTCTTTGGATACCATCTTTGGCGGTGCGCAGATCTTCGCTGAGCGCGTCGCAGCCATGACGAATGGGCGCTTCCAGATCACGCCCGAGCCAGCTGGCAAGCTTGCACCCGCTCTGCAGGTGCTTGACGCAGTGCAGCAGGGCTCCGTCCCCTGTGGTCACACTGCTTCCTACTACTACTACGGCAAGAGCCCTGTCACGGCTTTGGGCACAGCGATCCCGTTTGGGATGACGCTGCGCCAGCAGAATGCGTGGCTCTATGAGGGTGGCGGCTTGAAGTTGCTGCAAGATTTCTACCGCCAGAAGTTCGGGGTGATTCAATTCCCCGCAGGCAACACGGGGGCGCAGATGGGCGGCTGGTTCCGCAAGGAAATCAAGACCGTGGACGACTTGAAGGGCTTGAAGATGCGCATCCCGGGTCTTGGCGGTCAGGTGCTCACGCGCCTCGGGGTCACTGTTCAGAACATCCCTGGTGGCGAGATCTTCCAAGCGCTGCAGACGGGCACTGTGGATGCCGCGGAGTGGGTCGGTCCCTATGACGACGAAAAGCTTGGCCTCTTCAAAGTCGCAAAGTTCTACTATTACCCCGGCTGGTGGGAGCCAGCGCCCACGCTCGAGGTTGAGATCAACCTTCGCGAGTGGGAGAGGCTGCCGAAGGAGTACCAAGAAGTGATTAAGACTGCGGCAGTTGAAGCTAACATGGGCATGATGGCGCGCTACGACGCGCGCAACGCGGCAGCCCTGAAGAAGCTGCGTGATGCTGGCGTGCAGTTGCGCCAATACCCGAAGGCGATCATTGATGCCGCGAAAAAAGCCGCTGACGAGCTTTACGCCGAGTTCTCGAGCAAAGACGCTGATTTCAGGCGCATCTTCGCCGAGTGGAAGAAGTTCAAAGAAGAGACCGACAGCTGGTTTGGCTTGAACGAGTACGCGATGGAGAGCTACCTGTTTGGCAAGATGTAGCACAACCCATCGCCAAAAAACAAAAAGCGACAGCCTCCCAGCAGCGGGAGGCTGTCGCTTTCGTTTTGACCAAGCCGCGGAGAGCGCCTCAGTTGCCGAAGGCGACGCGCACCAACCAATTCACCGTCTCGGGGAACGCGATCACCAGCGCCAGCACGATAAGCTGAATCACCATGAAGGGGATCGCGCTGCGGTGGATGTCGATCGTGCTGATCTCCTTCGGGGCGACGCTCTGGAGGTAGAACAAAGAGAAGCCCACAGGCGGCGAGATGAACGCGGTTTGCAAATTCACCGCAAGCACAATCGCCAGCCACACCATGGTGTATCCCTCCGAGGAGAAGGCGCCGGTGGGGTTGAACTCGTTGAGCACGCGCTCCGCAGCAGGCACGATCAATGGCATAGCAATGTAGGTGATCTCGGGGAATTCGAGGAAGATGCCCAGCAGGAAGATCACAATGTTTACGACGATGATAAACGTCCAGAAGCCGCCAGGCAGGGTTGCCAGCCAATCGGCGATCAAGTAGTCGGTGCCCAGCCCATAGAGCACCTTGGAGAACAATGTGGAGGAAAAAAGGATCATCAGCACCAAGCCGGTGGTTTTGGCTGTGGAGAGGGCAGCTTCGGCAATTACGCGGCGGCTCAGCCGTCGGTTTGCGAGCGCCAGCAGCGCCGCGCCGATCGCGCCGAACGAACCTGCTTCGCTAGGCGTAGCTAGGCCGGCAAAGATGGTGCCAAGCACTGCGACGATCAAACCCACAGGAGGGATGAAGGCGCGAATGGTGCGTAGAAGCAGGCCTCTGCCGCGCACACGCGCCTCTGGCGGCAGCGCGGGCGCGAAGCCGGGGCGCAGATACGCCATGGCGAGCGCGTAGGCGGCATAGCCGCCCGCTAGCATCAAGCCAGGGATGATCGCACCAGCAAACAAGTCGCCAATCGAGACGCCGAACTGGTCGCTAAGCAGGATCAACACAATGCTCGGCGGGATCATTTGCGCAAGCGTGCCCGACGAGATGATCACGCCTGTAGCTAGACCCTTGTTGTAGCCGTACTTGAGCATTGAGGGCAGCGAGATCAGCCCCATGGCGATGATCGTGGCAGCGACGACGCCAGTTGTTGCCGCCAGCAAAGTGCCGACGATGATCACGCCGAGCGCGATACCCCCCTTGATCGGTCCCATCAGTTGCCCCATTGTCTCCAGCAGCTCCTCAGCCAAGCCAGAGCGCTCTAGCAGCGCTCCCATGAAGATGAAGAACGGGATCGCGAGCAACGTGCTGTCGCTCATGATGCCGAACCAACTGTTCGGCAAGCTGAGCAATAAGTTGAAGTTGAACGCCTCCATCGCTAAGCCGACCAAGCCGAAGACGATGGCTGTGCCGGCGAATGAGAACGCGACCGGGTACCCGCTGAGCAACATGAAGAAGAAGCCGACGAACATGATGATGCCCAGCAGTTGAGGGTTGAAAAACGACTCCTCCATGAAGCGCTACCTCCTAGCAGCGACGGGTTCTACGCGGCGTGTTAGTTGGCAACAGTCTCGCGGTGGTGCGCCTCCAGCTCTTCGCGCAGCTCGCGTGCCAGCTCCTCGGCGCTCGCTTGCTCACCTTCGGAGACCATCACAGCGCTCTCCTCTTCGTGGTGGCCGGTGAGGATCGCTGCGTATTTGATGGCCTGGGCGATAGCCTGCATCAGCAGCCCGAAGAAGCCAACGATGATCAGCGACTTGAGCGGCGCTAGTGGCAAGCCGCCTGCGTCTCCGGAGACCTCCCACGGACCCCACGTGCCATCTGGGAGGCGACCCCACGAGATGAGCACTGGCTCGATGCTCACGTAGATGGCGAGCACAGAGAAGGGGATGAGAAACAGGAGTGTTCCAACGAGGTCTACCAGCGCGCGTGTGCGCGGTCCCCAGCCACTGTAAAAGAAATCTACGCGGACGTTGACGTTGTGTTTGAGCAGATAGGGGAAGCCAATGAGGAACAACAGCGAGAAAAGGTACCACTGGGTCTGGATGAGCTGATTCGAGATGAGCGTCTCGCGTAACAACTGACCGAGGTAACGCAGCGCAGCATTCAGAAACCCTGCGAGCACAGTTAGGACAACGATTACGCTGATCAGGCCGCTGAGCTTGTCGGTGATGGTGTCTATTAGGTGGGCAAAGCGGAGCAGCACTCTCACGGGCGAACCTCCTACGATCGGTTGTTTTTCGAACTCGGGTTCGCCAATTATCGCGGATTTTTAGCGTGTTCGGCGCAAGCACGGGAAGCGGATTTGGCTGCTCTCTGCTTGCATGACTGCGTCACTCCTGCACAAGCGAGGAGCGCTTGCCAGATGCGCACCTGCGCAGGGATGGATGACAGATGAGGCGAGCGCGCACTGGGCCAGCGAAAGTCTTGCGTAGCTAATGACAGAGCGCGCCTTTGCGCGATAATCTTCGGCTGTGTCCACAACTGCCACAACCGCAACGCGCCGCTTCACGCCGTCGCCCGTGCTGGTGATGGGAATCGGTGTGCTTGCGGTTTCCACTGCCTCAGTCTTCATTCGCTTTGCCCAGCAAGCGGGCGCAGGCTCTTTGCCCATCGCCGCGTTGCGCCTTACCATTGCGGCACTCGTGTTGCTGCCTTTCGCGGTGACGCGCTGCCACGAGGAGTATCGCGCACTCACGCGGCGCGAGCTCGGGCTGATGGGGATCAGCGGCATTTTCTTGGGAGCTCACTTTGCGACTTGGATCTTCTCGCTGGAGTTCACCAGTGTGGTGAGCTCGGTGGTGCTGGTGACGCTCTCGCCGTTGTTCGTAGCGTTGGGCTCGGCAGTAGTGCTGCGGGAACGTCTGACCGCGCGGGTGCTGCTCGGCATGAGCGTCGCCATCGCTGGGGGGATCGTGATTGGCTTAGCAGATGCACCGAACGCAAGCAGCGGCAGCAACCCTCTGCTCGGGAATGCGCTCGCGCTGGCGGGCGCGGTGTGCATTGCGCCCTACCTCATCATCGGGCGCATCTTGCGGCAGCGGCTCTCGTTGTTGGGCTACGTGGCGATGGTGTATGGCGCAGCGGCGCTCACGCTGTTGCTTGCTGTGTTCATGAGCGGCACACCGCTCAGCGGGTTCGACCCCATCGCCTACGCATGGATCGCGCTGCTTGCGCTGGCGCCCCAACTGATCGGGCACACCTCGTTCAACTGGTCAGTGCGGCGTCTCCCGGCGGTCTACGCCACCATTCCTGTGCTTGGCGAGCCGATTGGCTCCAGCGTGCTCGCCATCTTATTGCTCGGCGAGGTCATCCGCCCGCTCACGGTGATCGGCGCTGTGCTAACGCTGAGCGGCATTTGGCTGATGAGCACGCAACGCAATGCATGAGGTGCGT
>JANWUW010000012.1 GCA_025057935.1 Thermoflexales bacterium | reverse complement strand
CTGGCGCGGCGATATGCGAAGTCAAGCGTTGCCAATCCTCATGCAGCTGCGCTTTGAGACCTGATTAACGTGAATGCCGAGGGCAGCTCCTTGCAGAGCCGCCCGACTGCGGTTAAGCATGTGACTGGGCTGCCACAGCAGGCAAGCCTCTCTATGAGCATGGTGTGTGCATGGCGATCATCGAGGTGCAGGGTCTGCTCAAGAAATACGGCGAGCGCGTCGCTGTCGGCGACGTGAGCTTCTCCGTAGAGCAGGGCGAGATCTTCGGGCTGCTCGGACCAAACGGCGCTGGCAAGACCACGCTCCTCTCCATGCTCGCAACGCTGCTCCCTCCTGATGGGGGCAGAGCTGCAATCTGCGGACACGATGTGGTGCGACAGCGCGATCGCGTGCAACGGTGCATCGGCTTTGTGCCACAGGAGCTAGCGCTTTACCCCACACTCAGCGCTCGCGAGAACCTCGCCTTCTTCGGACGCATCTACGGCTTGCGAGGTCGGCAGCTTGAGGAGCGCATTGTTGCAGTGTTGGACCTAGTCGGGCTGCGCGCGCGCGCCGATGATGCCGTGCATACGTTTTCGGGAGGGATGAAGCGCCGCTTGAACATCGCCGTCGGGTTGATCCACGAGCCGCAGGTGCTCTTCCTCGACGAGCCAACCGTGGGCGTGGATCCGCAATCGCGCAATTTCATCTTCGAGCACATTGAGCGCCTCAAAGCGCAAGGCTTGACGGTGCTCTACACGACTCACTACATGGAAGAAGCAGAGCGGCTTTGCGACCGCGTGGCGATCATGGACGAAGGGCGCTTGCTCGCGCTCGACACGCCGCAAGGGCTGATTCGCCTGCTTGGCGGTGGCGTGATCCGCGCGAAGCTAGCAGCGGAGTCGGCGCTTCACGCGCTGATGCCGAGCCTTAGCGCCTCGCCTCATGTGCGCGCCGCCTCACAACGAGAAGGATGGCTCACCCTCGAAGCACACGATGCCTCGCGCGCTCTGCTTGAGCTGGTCTCTGTGTGCAATGCCCATCATGTTCCCATCCTCTCGCTCGAAGTGCTTGAGCCGAACCTGGAGAGCGTCTTCTTGCACTTGACGGGCAAACGCTTACGCGATTGACCTACCGGAGGCAATCCATGCTGAACCAGATTGCGGCGCTGGCGTGGAAGGATCTCAAGATCTTCTTCAAGGACCCGGGCGCGGTTGTCTTGCTCTTCTTGCAGCCCTTCATGTTCATCGTCGTGATGAGCTACGCGCTGGGCAGCCTTTTCCGAGGCGAAGAGGGGCAAATCCAACTTCTGGCTGTGAACCAAGACCAAGGTCGGCACGCCGAAGCTGTGCTGCGCGAGCTAGATGGGCTCGAGGCGTTCCGCGTGGAGACGCGCTGGGAAGGCAAGCCGCTCACGCGCGCTTCGGCAGAGGCGCTCATCGCTGAGGGCAAACGCCAACTCGCGCTAGTTTTCCCGCCGGACTTCTCCGCCGTGCTGGAGCAAGCGCCGTTCTCGGAGCAGCGCCGCACAACCACCGTGTTGCTCGTCGTGGACCCCACTCTCTCGCGCCAAGTTATTGATCCGCTGGTCGGGACGCTGCGCGGATTGGTTGAGCGCCGTGCCTATGCAGCGATGATGCCGAGAGGGCTAGATTTCCTCTTCGACCAGCTCGCGCCTCAAACACCACAATCGCAGCGAGAGACCCTGAAAGCACAAGCACAGGCGAGCCTTTCGAGCGGGTTGTTTGACACGACGACACCACTGGTGGCAGTAGAGCAAACAGTGCCGACCGGGATGCAAGTTGAGCAATACCCAGACACATTCCAGCAAAACGTGCCCGGCTACACCATCTATGGCGTGTTTTGGATCGTGAGTTTGTTGGCTGGCTCGGTGCTGCAGGAAAAGCGCGAGGGCACGTTTCGGCGGCTGATGGTGGCGCCGATGAACCGAGCAGTGATGCTGGCGGGGAAGCTGCTCCCCTACTACCTCATTAATCTCCTGCAACTCGCCGTGATGCTGGGTGCATCTAGCGTGTTGTTTGGCATGAGCTTAGGGCGCTCGCCATTAGGGTTAGCTGCAGTGAGCTTGGCAGTGGCAGCTGCAGCAACAGGCTTAGGAGTGCTGGTTTCAGCGCTGGCGCGAACCGAAGCACAGGTGGGAGGGCTCACAGTGCTATTGCTGTTGACCCTCGCAGCGCTCGGAGGATGCTTTGTGCCGCGCTTCATCATGCCAGAGTGGCTCAGGCTGCTGGGCCTCATCACGCCCCATGCTTGGGCTTTGGACGCCTACCAAGACTTGCTGGTGCGCGGATACGGTTTCATGACAGTGCTGCCCAAAGTGGGCATGTTGCTTGTGTTCGCAGCGCTGTTCTTCGGCATGGGAGTGTGGCGTTTTCGGTTTGAGTAGCGCGCTGCGCCCCAAATGGGGCTACGCTCTGCCAAAGCCCTAACGCAGCCCATCACACAGTGTTAAGAAAGCCAAAGTAAGATCGCCTTCGTTGGAGCAAGCACGCATGGCAGTTGTTTGGATTCCCCCTCTGCTGCGCAGCCTGACCAACAACCAAGCGCGCGTCGTCGCTGAGGGCGACACCGTGCAGCGCGTGCTCGAAGATCTCGAACGTCGTTACCCTGGCTTGAAGGCGCGCTTGCTCGACGGCGACCGCTTGAAACCCAACTTCGCGTTAGTAGTGGATGGCGTCGCGAGCAGGCAGGGCTTGCGCCATCCTGTGCGACCAGAGAGCGAGATCCACTTTGTGCCTGCCATGAGCGGCGGATAGCGGCGATGTTGCGCGAATGGAGCGCGAGGGTCCGCAGTTGGATGAGCGCGCAGCGCGCGGCTGCGGCTCAAGCCAACGGTGCGCCGTTGACGCGCGCTCAACGCGTGCGCACCGCGCTGTGGTTGGCGCTCGCAGTCGTGATCAGCGTGGCTGTGCTGCTCGCCACGACCTACTTCCGCGATGAGTTGCTCGCCATCGGGCGTGTTGGGCTGGTGGGTCTACTGGTGCTAAGCATCGTTGGCAACGCCACAGTGCTCATCCCAGCGCCGGTGTTCGTTGTCGCTTGCGCAGCGGGTCCGCTCTACGGCGCGCTCGCGGTGGGCGCAGTGGCTGGGCTCGGTTCGGCGCTCGGCGAGATGACCGGCTACATGGCAGGCTACGGCGGCACGGCGATCCTGCCGCAAGGCAAGGTGTATCGCCGCCTGCGCTGGCTGATGCGGCGCTACGGAGCGCTTGTGCTCTTCTTGCTCTCCGCAGTGCCTAACCCCTTCTTTGACGTCGGCGGCTTGCTCGCTGGTGTGCTCAAGATGCCGCCGCCAGTGTTTCTGCTCGCCACAGCCGCAGGGAAAGCAGTGCGTTTAGGCCTCACCGCCTTTGCGTGCACGCAGGGATTGCCGCTGCTGCTCCACCTTTTCACCACAAACTAGTCCCCATCATGCAGCCCATGTTGCAGCGATTGGACTTCGCCGGCTTGCACCTCGAGCGCACCCACGATGACGACCGCCCCTACGTGATCGTGGGACGAAGGGCTTACGCGATCGGCATGATGAGCGGCGCGCCTCCGCGCGTGGGCGATGAGCATTTGGTCGGCGAGATGGGCGGCTTCTGGGCGCACCCTATCAAAGCGCTTGACGCTTGGGGCGTGCGCCTCAACGACGAT
>JANWUW010000028.1 GCA_025057935.1 Thermoflexales bacterium | reverse complement strand
ATGGACATCCGCGTGATCAACAGCGCCATCCAAACAGTTGACGCCGACGCAATCATCGTCAACTTGTTTGAAGGCGTGCAGCGACCTGGCGGAGCGACAGGCGCTGTGGACGCTGCGCTGCGCGCTGGAGAGGGCGAGGGGTGGATCAGCCAACTCATCCGCCTTGGCGACTTCAAAGGGCAACTGAACGATGTGGCTGTGCTCTACACCTACGGACGTCTTCCCGCGCCGCGTGTCATCCTCGTTGGGTTGGGCAAAGCAGCCGAGTTCTCGCTTGATCGCGCGCGCCAAGCTAGCGCCACCGCCTTCCGCAAGGCGCAAGCGCTCGGCTGCAAGCGCGTGGCAACCATCGTCCACGGCGCCGGGATTGGGGGCTTAGCGGCACGTGAAGCAGCCGAGGCGACAGTGGAGGGCGCGCTGCTCGGCACGTACGTGTTCGACGAGTTTCGCGCTCAGCCAGAGGAAAAGCGCGTCGAAACCTGCCTCGTCGCCGAGTTCGACGCCAACAAGATCGCAGAGATCGAAGCAGGCGCGCGGCGCGGTCGCGTGCTTGCGGAGGCAGTGAACACCGCGCGCACGTTGATTAACCGCCCGCCGAACGCCGTCACTCCGATCGCCTTCGCGCAATTCGCGCAAGACATGGCGCAGCGCGTCGGGTTGCGCTGCACAGTGCTTGATGAGACGCAGATCGCTGCGCTGGGCATGGGCGGCGTGGTGGCAGTGTCGCAGGGCAGCCACAATCCTCCGCGCTTCGTCATCCTCGAGCACATGCCCGAGCGCAGCGAGGCGCGCGCGCCGCTGGTGTTCGTGGGCAAAGGCGTCACCTTTGACAGCGGCGGACTCTCGCTCAAACCTGCTGACAGCATGCCCGAGATGAAAGCCGACATGGCTGGTGCTGCAGCGGTGCTTGGCGCGATGCAAGCCGTGGCTCAGCTCAACGTCTCGCAACCCGTGGTTGGCTTGATCCCGCTGGTGGAGAACATGCCTGATGGGCGCGCCTTCAGACCCGGAGACGTCATTCGGCTGATGAGCGGCGTGCGCGCGGAGATCGTCAGCACTGACGCAGAAGGGCGATTGATCCTCTCCGATGCGCTGCATTACGCCAAGCGCTACGCGCCCGCCGGGGTGGTGGATCTCGCAACGCTCACCGGCGCGTGTGTGGTAGCGCTCGGCGAGCGCGTCGCGGCTGGCTTGTTCGCAAACCGCGACGATTGGGCTGAAGCCGTGTTGCGCGCCGCAGCGCGTGCCGGCGAACGTTTATGGCGCCTGCCGCTTTACCCTGACTATAACGAGAAGATTCGCAGCGACGTCGCCGACATCAAAAACAGCGGCGGGCGCTTCGGCGGCGTTGGCACGTCGGCGTACTTCCTCTATCGCTCAGTGGAAGGCGAGGGTGAGTACCCCTGGGCTCACATAGACATGGCGGGCATGATGTTCAGCAGCGAGAACAAGGGCTATCACGTCAAAGGCGCTATGGGCTACGGCGTGCGCACGCTCGTCTACCTCAGCGAGTCAGCAAGCTGAGCCTCACACCTTCGCAAAGCAACGCGCCGCTGCGATGTGCAGCGGCGCGTGTTTTTCTCGCTCGCGACGTCAGCTTTCTGGCTCGTCCAAGCCGGGCAGACCCAGCCCACCCAACTTTGGCAGTTGGCGGCGCTCTTCTTCCTTGCCGAAGTTGTAGATCTCGCCGCTGTGCGTGACCGCTTCGACGGCGATCCCCAGCGATTGCAGCTCCTTCACCAGCACCTTAAACGAAGCGGGGATGCTTGGCTCTTCGATGGGCGCGCCTTTGATGATCGCCTCGTAGGTGCGCACGCGACCTTGCACGTCATCAGATTTGACGGTGAGCATTTCTTGCAGCGTGTGCGCAGCGCCGTATGCCTCCAGTGCCCACACCTCCATCTCACCAAAGCGCTGACCGCCAAACTGCGCCTTGCCGCCGAGCGGCTGCTGCGTCACCAACGAATACGGACCGGTGGAGCGCGCGTGCACTTTGTCCTCGACGAGGTGCGCCAGCTTGAGGACGTACATGTAGCCCACCGTCACTGGGCGGTCGAAGGGTTCGCCAGTCTTGCCGTCAATCAAGCGCATGGTGCCGAGGTGTGGGGGTGGATTGCCGGTTTGCAAGCTCACTTCGGTCACGCGCGCGCGCAGTGCGTCCCCACTCAGCTCAGGCGCTGGGAAGCCCTGCACCTCGAGCCACAAGCGCAACGCGACATCAATAGCTTTGCGATCCGCTTCTTCGCGTTGGGCGAAAGAGCGCGTGTCGTCTTCATAAACCAGCAGTTCTTGCGGCTCGTAGCCTTTCTCGCGCAGCCACTCATTCAGCACAATGCGGCGCGCGTAGATCTCGTCGCGCATGGCGCGGTCGAGGTCATATCCCTTCCCATCGAGCCACTCCGCGAGATAGGCGAGGCGCACCTCGTGCTCATCGCGCATCTCCTCAGTCGGCCAGTTATTCTCCTTCGCAGCCTTCCAAGCGCGCTCGGTGATCTCCTTGTAGGCGCGATCAATCATCCAAGCGCGGCACAACTCCGCTTCGATCTCCGCCTCAGTGGCGCCGTCGAACACGGGCGTGACGGCGCGGAAGCCGAGGCGATGCGCAGCCCAGCCGAGGTGCGTCTCCAAGATTTGCCCGATGTTCATGCGACTGGGCACGCCGAGCGGGTTGAGGATGATGTCCACTGGCGTGCCGTCCTCCAAGAAGGGCATGTCTTCGATCGGCACGATCTTGGAGACGACGCCCTTGTTGCCGTGCCGGCCTGCCATCTTGTCGCCCTCGGTGAGCTTGCGGCGTTGCGCGACGCTAACGCGCACCATCTTGTGCACGCCCGCTGGCAAATCACGGAACTCATCGCGCTCGAACACCTTCACATCCACCACTTTGCCGTGCTCACCATGCGGCAAGCGCAGGCTTGTGTCGCGCACTTCTCGCACCTTCTCGCCGAAGATCGCGCGCAGCAAGCGCTCCTCAGGCGAGAGGTCCTTCTCACCCTTTGGCGTGATCTTGCCGACGAGGATGTCGTTTTGGTTCACCTCGGCGCCAATGCGCACGATGCCGAATTCGTCGAGGTCTTTCAGCGCCTCCTCGCCGATGTTCGGAATATCGCGCGTGATCTCTTCGGGTCCAAGCTTGGTCTCGCGCGCGTCCACTTCGTACTTCTCGATGTGAATGGACGTGTAGAGGTCGTCGCGGATCAAGCGCTCGCTGACCAGAATGGCGTCCTCGTAGTTGCCGCCCTCCCAAGAGATGAAGGCAACGAGCACATTCTGCCCAAGCGCCAGCTCGCCGTTCACTGTGCTCGATGAGTCGGCGATCACCTGGCCCTTCTTCACGCGCTGCCCCTTGACGACGATTGGATGCTGGTCAATGCAGGTGCTCTGGTTGCTGCGGTTGAAGCGGCGCAGGTTATACACATGCCGCCCTTTGCCGCTCTGGATCACGATCTGGCGCCCGGTGACGCTGACCACTTCGCCGTCTTCAGCCGCGATCACGAGCTGCCCGCTGTCCATCGCAGCGCGCACTTCAACGCCTGTAGCAACCAAAGGCACATGTGGCTGGATGAGTGGCACGGCTTGGCGCTGCATGTTGCTGCCCATCAGCGCGCGGCTCGCCTCGTCGTGCTCCACGAAGGGGATGAGCGAGGCGCTAATGCCGACGATCTGCTTGGGCGACACGTCGATGAAGTCCACCTGCTCGGGGCTGGCAAACATGAACTTCTGGTTGCGGCGCACTGAGATGCGGCTTTCGATGAACTCGCCTTTTTCGTTCAAGCGTGCGTTTGCTTGTGCCAGTGTGAAGCGGTCCTCAGTGTCAGCGGACATGTATTCGATCTCGTCGCTGACATAGGGGCGAACAGGGATCTCACTGAGGTGCTTGAACTTCTCTAGGCGCTTCGCTAGCTCGGGGCTGATCACAGTGCCTGCCTCTGCAATGACATTCCCGCGCTCATCGAGGATGTCCTCGCGCAGGGTGCGCCCTTCTGTCTGGGCTGCGACATTTGGCACGGTTTTCTTCACGCGGCGGTATGGGGTCTCCAAGAAGCCGTAAGCGTTGACGCGCGCGTAAGTCGCCAGACGACCGATCAGACCGATGTTCGGTCCTTCGGGCGTTTCGATCGGACAAATGCGACCGTAGTGACTGTGGTGCACGTCGCGCACGTCGAAGCCGGCGCGTTCGCGCCGCAAGCCGCCTGGACCGAGCGCCGAGAGCGTGCGCTTGCTCGTCAGCTCGCTCAGCGGGTTGGTCTGCTCCATGAACTGCGAGAGCTGCGACGAGCCGAAGAACTCGCGCACTGCCGCGACCACAGGACGAATGTTGATCAGGTTGATCGGCGAGGGAGACTCGTTATCTGGCATAGACATGCGCTCTTTCACCATGCGCTCCATGCGGCGCAAGCCAACGCGCAGCTTGTTTTGGATCAACTCGCCGTTGGTCTTCACGCGGCGATTGCCAAGATGGTCCACATCGTCCGGGCCGCACACCCCGTTGTTGATCTGGATGAGCCGACGCAAGATGGCGACGATGTCTCGTTTGGTGATGGTGCGATGCGTGCGCGGGATGTAGCTGTCCAGCTCAAGACGCTGGTTGAGCTTGTAGCGCCCTACGCGCTCGAGGTCGTAGCGCCGCTGATCAAAGAGCTGCTGCAGAATGAAGTTGCGCGCGTTCTCCAGCGTCGGCGGGTCGCCCGGGCGCACGCGGCGGAAGAATTCCACCAGCGCCTCCTGAGCGATCGGGCGCGAGGGTTTGTTCGACCACTCTGGCTCTTGCTTGAACGTGGCTTCGATGTATCTGTGCAGTGGGTCGGTGTCCACATCAGCGAAGAGCGCAAGCAACTCCTCGTTTGTCCCCTTGGTCAGAATATCGCCGCTCACACCATCGTCCACCGCAGCCAGCGCGCGCAGCAAAATGGTGACAGGGATGGTGCGCTTGCGATTGAACTTAAGCACGATGTAGTCGGTGCGGCGCGTTTCGAACTCCATCCACACACCGCGGTCGGGGATGAGCTTTGCCTGCCCCAGCGGTCGTCCGGTGCCGGGGTCTTCTTCTGCGTCGAAATACACGCCTGGCGAGCGAATGAGCTGCGAGACCACCACCCGCTCGGTGCCGTTGATGATGAACGTGCCGTTCTCGGTCATCAACGGGAATTCGCCGAAGTAGATGGTGTCCACCTTGTGCTCGTCGGTCTTGCGGTTGTGCAAGGCGACCTTGACGTAGAGCGGCGCACCGTAGGTCAGATCGCGCTCCACGCATTCCTCGATGGACACCTTTGGCTCCTCAAACCAGTAAGTCAAGCCATACTCCCGCGCCTGCTTGTAATTGCCGGGAAAGTAGAGTGCCAGCTCGCCGTTGTAGCTCTCGATGGGTGAGATCTCCTCAAACAGCTCGCGCAGCAACTCGTTCTGGAACAGCTTGAACGACTCAAGCTGCACTTCGATTAAGCTTTGGAGCAACTGCACGTCTGCCGAGCGAGCGTAAGACTTCTTGGCGCTGGTTGGAATGCTGTACATCCGTTCACCGTCCTCGTGAATGGGTCAACACGCATCAGGCTGCTGGGGTTCTGGATGCTCAAAGCGCCTGACAAGTTCGCGCAAAGCTGAGATTATACTCTGCAACGGCACAACCGCTGAAGAGACAGAAAGGTTAGCCAGGCGCCGATTGCGACGCTGAAAAGCGAGAATGTGGCGTGCACCTCATTGTCATGCCCACGTAAGCGGGCGTCTGGGAATGCGCTCCGCTGGGACCCTGCTTTCTTGGGGATGACGTGCCTTCGCTTTTGCGAGCACGTTGTTGACACCGCAAGTGAGGCAGAGCAGCAATGTGCTGGCTAGAAAGTTGGCTGCTCTCCTCATCCGCGCTTTTATTCGAGCCTCCTATAATCTCGTCCCCTATGGACCCGCGCGTGGCGCTCGATCTAGGCATAATCAAGGTGCACTGGTACGGCATACTGGTCACGCTCGGCATTTTTGTGGGGACTTACATCGCTGCGCTTGAGCTGCGCCGACGCGGCATCAACCCCAACGTCGCCTGGGACGGTGTAGTGTGGGTAGCCGGCTTGGGCATTATAGGCGCGCGCCTGTATCATGTGTTTTCCTCTCCCAACGACGGCAGCGGCAGCGGCTGGGCGTATTACAGCCGAAACCTGTTCCAGATCTTCGCGATTTGGAACGGTGGACTGGGCATCTTTGGCGGCTTGCTCGGCGGCGCGGTTGGTGTGCTGATTGTCGCACGGCGGTATCGTGTAGATCTGCGCGCGCTCTGCGACAGCATTGCGCCGGGTCTAGCACTCGGTCAGGCGATCGGGCGCTGGGGCAACTACTTCAACCAAGAGCTCTACGGCGGACCAACTGGCGTGAGCTGGTGGGGCATTACCATCGCCCCGCCCTACCGCATTCGAACACCGAGCATTGACTTCACCGATCTCAACCTCTACCCACCCGAGACGCGCTTTCATCCCACGTTCTTCTACGAATCAGCGTGGAACTTCGTGGGCTTCTTGCTGATGCTCTGGCTGAGCCGCCGCAGCGTCGCACACCTGAAGCCTGCTGACCTCGCAGCGGCTTATTTCATTTGGTATGGCGCGGGACGCTCGTGGATCGAGCTGCTGTTCCGACCCGACGCTTGGACGATCGGCGCTCTGCCCACAGCGGTGATTGTGGGTTTGGGTTTAGTTGGTGTGGGCTGCACGATCATAGCACTGAATCACCTCGTCTTGCCACGCCAGCGCCCAAGCCCGCGCCCGGCTTGAGATTTCCCATGCCGCGTTACCTGCCGCCAACCTACACCTTCCCCGACGACGATGAGCTGAACTTATCAGAAGAGGGCTGGTATCTCCCTCGACGGCGTGTCCCCAATTCCTTGCGCTGGGTTGGGCTTGGCGTCGCAGCACTGCTCTTCAGCGGTATGGCGCTCGGCGGCGCACAAGCCGTGCTGGAATGGCAGGAATCCGACCAAGCCTGCCTGAGTTGCCACACGCCACAACATCGTGCCTACGTTGAGCGCGCGCAGGTAGCGATGGGCGGCGCAATTGCGCCCGACCTCGCCAGCTACCACTACCAACACCTCCATGGCATCGGCGAGACGCTGCGCTGCATTGATTGCCATCGCGGCAATGGCAGCACACGCGCGCGCGCGGAGACGCTCTGGCTGAGTGCCCACATGGCAGCGCGTTGGTTAGCTGGTGCAGATGACCGTCGCATCGAGAAAACCGCCATCACCGCCACTGTTGTGAACGGCGTGACACAGACAACAGCGCCCACTGCGCTTGCCTTGCATGTCCCGCATCTCTCCAACGAGGGGTGCGCTCAGTGTCACATGGATACGCTGCTGCGCGTTGGGATGGACAATCACACGCACAACATGCTGCCGGCGGCATACAGGCTGTGGCTCGAAGGCGCGCCCTTGCGCCTGCCGCGCGGCATGAGTGAAGCAGAGGGCGCACTGTTGATCGCGCGCGGCTTAACGCTCTACACCACTACGCTGCAGTGTTCGAGCTGCCACCAAGCGCACCGCAGCCTTGACACGCCGCGCTACTTAGACTGGAGAAACGTTGTCAAACCAGCATGTGAGCGCTGTCACCGAGAGGTGGGCGCCGGGCCGCAAGAGGTAACGGTGCCCGAGGAATGAAAATCGGCGCTAATCCTCGACGAACTCCACGCGCTTGAATCCAACGCGAAGCAGCACACGCTCGACAGCAATCTGCGCGCTTCGATAAGCTTCGTCGAGTAATCCCGAGTCCACCGCCACTTGCCGAATCGCCTCCACAGCTTTCTCGCGCGCCTGCGACTCCAGCTCCTTTGTCTCAGGCAAGATCAGCAGATTGGTGCGGTCATACACGCGCGTTGTGCAGCGCTGGCTGGCATCGTCAATCAAGTAGGCGTCAAGGATCACGGGCTGCGGCAGGCGCACGCGCACAGTGTTTCCGTCGGCGCTCACCATGAGGTCGGCTTCGGTGAGTTCCTCTAGCCGCACCCCTGCCTTCACGCGCCCGCAGGCGACCAGAAGCAAGCGCTCGTAGAGGATGTTCCCCACACGCGCCTTTTCGGCTTCGACCACTGTAGCCACTGTCTTCTGAGCAGTGGCAAGCTCGCCTAACGTACGCAACTGCAGCACCGCGAATCCGCGCGGCACAATCGTGGGCGTGCTTGCAGGCAACAACGTCGGCAAGACGCGCAGCGGGTTCGCCTGCGAGACACGCTGGGCAGTCTCGCGCAGCGCCGCGCCGACGACGAGCGCTGCCCCTAACACCCCTAGCGCCATCAGTGCAGCGGCTACGCTGCAGCCGATGAGCACAGGCGAGAGCGCGGGTCGGCGCGACTGCATTCCAGCCGCCGTCTGCGAATCAGAGGTCCACCGCCTGCGGAGCTGTGATCAGCCCGAGCTTGCGCGCATGCTCTTCCAGCTTGCGCGTGCTTGGCTCAACGAGGATTGAACCATCAGCAAACACAATGGTAGGGATGCTCCGCATGCCTTTGTTCACCGACTTGACGAAAGCTTCCGCTTCAGGATCTTTGTCTACGTCGATCCACTCGTAAGGGATGTTGTTGCTATCAAACCAAGCGCGCGCACGGCGCGTGTCGCCACACCACATTGCGCCGTAGAACTTGATCACGCCCTCTGCCATACCTCAGGTGCGCCTCCTAAATCGTTGCGAGCATTATACGGGCGCGCTCCTCCCATGAGTCAAGCTGCTCAGCAAGAAAAAAGCGCCATGCCTTGTAGACGCATGGCGCTGATGGATACCTGCGCTTTTGCAGTCAGCGCGACCAAGCAGCACCCTCGACGTCAAGCTGATGAGGCTTGCTCGTCGCGCTTCTCCGTAGCGTGCTGCGGGAGTTTGCTCTGCGCTACAGCGTCGTTGTCCGTGAACACGAAGAGCACGAACAACCCTACAGACCCCATCAACAGCAGCACGATGCACAGCAAGGATTCCATGCTTGGGATGAGCGGCATGTCACTTCACCTCTCTTCTTACGAGCGAGTCAACTACCTGGAATCTCCGTTAAGCCGGCAAATGCCGAGCGTCCCTTGGTGCGCACAGCGAGTAACTCGCGCGGCATGAAGGCGAACAAGATCAGCGCAACTGCTAGCAGCGCCATCTCGACGACGTATACGGTGGTGTAGCTCTGGGCAACGTTGCCCGTGGTGCGGATGACGAGGTCGCGCAGGTTGCTCCCTCCGAGAGCGCCCAAGCCTGCTGCAGTAGTCTGAACCAGTCCCCACATGCCCACGTAAAGCCCTGCTGTCTTCACGTCTGCAAGGCTCACCACCCAAGCCAGCGTCGAGATCAAGAACAAGCCGCTAGCAACGCCGATGATCGAGGCGCCCAGCACGAACGGCAGCACCTGCTTCGAGAGGCTGGCGCTGCTGATCAACCCAAAACCTGCCATGCCAATCAAGCCAGCCGCAAGCGCCACAGGCAAGGGCGACTCTAAGCGTGGGATCACGCGCCATGCGATCAGCATGGCAATCAACATCCCGATCCCCCACGCCGCAGTGAGGCGCGCCGTTTCGCTCACCGCCATGCCCAGCACCTGCCCACCGTATGGCTCGAGCAGAACGTCTTGCGCAGTTAGCCCCAGCGTGCCGATGAATAGCGTCGCAAAGAACCACCGCATGCGGCGATCCTCAAAGAGTGCCCAAACCTTACTGGAGAAATCATCGAGATCTTCCTCCAGCTCGATTGGTTTCTCCTGTCCCCAGATCGCTGCCACCGCTAGCACGAAGAACACCACTGCCCCCGTTTGCATCACTTGAACCAGCTTGGAGGGGTGGTAATCCTCGAGCCACGCGCTCACGATGAAGGCGCTGATGATTTGGCCGATGATGAAGGTCACCCACAGATACGCCATGGCGCGGCTGCGCTCGCGCTGTGGTGTGAGATCGGTGACCATCGCTAGGTAACCCGTCTGCCCTATGTGCAAGCCCACGGCATACAGCAGGAAGATAAACGTGGACATGCCGAAGCCGACGGGGAACGGCACATGGCTGTTCAGCTCGGACGCTTTGCTCAGCAGCAGCAAAGAGAACGGTGCTGAGGAAAGCGCGAGAAACACAAACACCGTCCCAAACCAAGCGTAGGGGAAGCGGCGGTAGCCGAAGGTGCGCTTTTCGCGGTCGGACATGAAGCCCATCAGCGCACGAATCGGCGCTACGAACAGCCCAAGGCTCAACAGCCAGCCCACCATGCCGGCGGGGATCTGCTCCTCAGCGATGAAGACACGATTGAGCGCGCCGTTGAAGACCACCACGCTGAAGCCTAAGCCGAGCTGGAAGAGGCTCAAACGGAGCAGGCGCTTGTTCAGAAACATGACGCGCTTATTTTAGGACGCAGCGCCACCTGAGCGGCGAGCGCTGCGTCCTACATCAGGTCACTTGCTGCTGGTCGGCAAGATCGGCTTCGGCAGCGGTAGGTCAACTAGCGGCTTGATTTGAGGATCAGCCACTTTGACAGGTTTCTCTGGGAACTCTGCGGCGCCTGGTGGCACCACATAGCCACGGTGGCACATGTAGCAGTTGGGCTGCGCGTAGTAATTCTGGTTCTGCGTCACGTCGTTGACGTTGGGCATTTGCGGGAACCAGTTCAACGCGATGTCCAGCATCATGGCTTGCATGTGCCGCGCCTGCGCCTTGGGCCACTTGAACACGCCATCGGCAGTCACATAGCTCTTGAAGTAACCACCGTAGTGGCAGAAGTCGCACCCCACACCCAGCGCGGTGTTCTGGTGATACATGGCATACTGGTTGCGGTAGGTGTCCACCAGCCCAGGTGGCGTGTCCTTGCTGGCTGTGACTTGGTAGAAGTTGTAGTTGCCCTCGGCGTCCGGGCGTGTGGCTAGATAGCGGTCGTCCACCACTTCGTAGCTGCTTGGCACTTTGCCGTTCAGCGTGATGCCGTTGTTCTTCATGTCGTGCGGCGTTGGGTTGCCGCCGCCAGCAACGCCGAATAGCTCTGGGTTGCTCGCTTTGAGGTCCTGATTCCAGAACTTCGCCTGACCGTAGTGGCAGGTGTAGCACTTGATCTGGTACAGGGGCTGACCCTCAGGTCGCGGAATGTTCTCAATCCACTTCGCCTGCAGCTCAAACTGCATGATCAGCATCGCCTTTGCCACTGTTTTCTGCGGCTTGTCGTATGCGGCGAAATTCTGGAGGTTGTGGCAGTATTCGCAGCTCTGACCCACGCCCGGCGTGAAGTAGGCGCTCATGTAGGCGAAGACGTTGTTAGTGTCGTTGTATTTGTCGCCTAGGTATTTGTTAAGCACCTGCACATTCACGGTGCGCGGATTCTTGGCAACCCACTCCGAGTAAGCCTGAAGCGCCTCTGCGCTTGGCTGAGCGACTGGGCGTCCAATGCGCTCCATGTACTGCAGGAAGTTCACCTGCTGCACGCCAGCGTAGTTGTAAGTATGCTCAGCGCGGTAGCCGCTGACCTCGCGCACGCCGGCGAATGCCATCGAGAGCGCAATCACGCCACCCAGCGCCAAGATGGTGAACGCCACCAGCCCCACTAGCTCGCCGCGCAAAATCTCGCGTTGGCGCTCGTCGTACTTCGCGACAGCCCCTGGGGGAGCTCCTTCGTGGACGGTCATGACTTCACCTCCCGCTAGGACTCATGGGCAAGCTGCTTGGATGCCAGGCGCGATGCCTGCGCGGCACCCCCATAGATACCAGTTCGGCTCGAGCCAGCCTGTGGCAATCACGCCGATGGCACCTGCCACCGCGGTGAGCGACGCAAAGCCCAACGCCCACACATGGATCGAGTGCGCCGTGGCGTTGAAGCCCATCACCCAGCGCCAAAAGAGCTGGGCGCGATGCGTACCCTCATCGCTCTTCTCGATCTCGTCGATCTCCTTGTGCGCGTTGTAGGCGAGCGTCGCGAGGATGGTCGCGCCATGCATCGCCAAGATCACCGCGCTGCCCAGCAGCCCGAAGATGGAGACCATGTGGAACGGGTTGTAGTAGAAGTTGCCGTACTTCACGCTGAAGTGGTTGGTCCAGAGCAAGATTGCAGCCAACCCGTGTCCCGGCGCCTCGTTCCACGAGTTCATCGAGATGGGATGAATGATGTAGATCGCAGCGTAGAGGAAGAGCGCTGCGGTGAAGGCGATCGCCACCGTGGGGCGCAAGCCGTTCGCCACTGCGCGCGTCCACGCGCGGAAGGTCCACGCGATCAGCGACACGGTGAGGAAGAATGTGGCGATCTGCCAATAACCGCCCTCTTGCAGCGGAGCAAGCTGCAAACCGTAGGATGGTGGCGGCGGGTAGAGCGTGAGCACCGGCAATTCGCGCACAAGTCGAATTGGGTTCCAACCCACCTGCTCACCGAACCCAATCGCCGTGATAAAAGCACTCAGCAGGTAGGAGAAGAGCGCCACTGTGCCCCACATGCCGAGGAAGATTGGTCCTACCTGAGTGTCAGCCAGCCCTTCTAGAAATCGTAGGTAACGCACGGTCTTCGTGCGTCGCTCGAAGGACTCGCGATAGACTTCGGTTGTCATGGCACCTCCTTGGCTTCAGTTAAAGCCAAACCCGCTCCAGAATGGCAACTTGTTCCAGAAGTCCCAGAACGCGTTCCAGTCCTGCACCACCGTCCCAGAGAGCACGAAGCACAGGTTGCTTACAAGCACGGAGAGCACTGCGGTCCACAACGCCAAGCGGTGGATGCCAACCTCGCCGATGGAGTAACCAAGGAAATCCCAGTAGAACTGGTTGACGTTCTCCTCAGTCACGCCTTCCGCTTTCTTGCCCGAAGCGCTGAGGATCGTCGCGCCGTGCAGTGAGAGCACAAACGCGCTCCCGAACAGGAACGTGATGCCAAGCGCGTGGAAGGGGTTGAAGAAGAAGTTGTAGTAGCGGTAACCGAACGCCGAGAGCCAGTCCAAGTGTGCGATCACGCCCAACGGGAATCCTTCTGACCAGTGACCGAGCAGCACTGGGCGCAGAATCTGGATCGTCACCCACGAAGAGAAGACTGCGCCGTAGGCAATCGGCACCTGATAGCCCATCTTGAGCATGCGCGCGATCTCGGCTTGGCGCATCATCCACGCGAAGAAGGTCACCGTCGCGCAGAAGACCACCACGATCCACCACAGCCCCTTCTCACCGTCAAGAGGGATGGATAGACCGATCTCTGGTGGTGGCGGCTTGATCTGACCTCGAATGAAGTTGAGCAGTGGGTTGCGCGGGTCCAGCGGGTGCACAAAGAGCACCTGCCAGAACCACACCGCCGAGCCGATCAAGCCGAAGAAGAGCGCCACCAATCCCCAGAAGCCCACGTAGAAGCGACCAATCCAGAAGCGGAAGATGCCCATCCCCAACCACGGGATAGGCGGCACTTCTAAGGCTTCGCGGCGATACTTCGCTTCAAACGACAGCATGCGTCTTTCACCTCACCTTTCAGCTCGGGGCGACGTGCTCCACTTCCTCCTCGCACCGCATATACCCCTTCGACCACGCCACATGGATAACTGGAGATGATTTCTGTTTTCGCGTCTCCGAGGTGCTTGCGCCAGAGCGAAGCGGCACTCACGTCGCCTCTTGATTAAGAAGCCGGCGACTTGCACTCCTAGGCGACCGCCTATCTGCTCTTCGGAGCATTTTCGCTTCGGGATGCACCTCGCCGGCTTCGGGATGAAGACTTAACGCCTCACTTGAGCCAGAAGTCGTTCCAGCTCGAGCTGTAGACCACGAAGTGCAGCAGCAGCGCTGTCAACACCATCGAGGTGACATACAGCGCGAGCGCTGTCTTGAAGTCAATGAACTTTGGATCTCGCATTGGGACTACCTCCTTTCATCACCGACCTGGGGTCAGGTCAATCCAGGGCTTGTACAGGAAGAGGATGATGTGGACGATGCCCGCTAGGATGTTGAACATCCACAGGGCTGCCACCACGAGTTGGTGCTGGATCCACTCTTCGTTGGTGAAGATGGGGCGCCAGCGCTCCGGGACCTTGTCGTTCATCTCGGTTTCACCTCCTTTCGGTCAGAGAGTTCGCTCAGCTTCACTGCTGAACCTGAGCAGATAGGCGTTGCACCCCTAATTATTCACGGCTTTGGCAAGTTGTCAACTAGCCGACAAGGCAAGGCTCGCACCTTCGCCCCGGATTTGCCGAGGGTTTGTCGAAGAAAGCTGCACAGCAGCTTGGAAGCAGCACGGCTGCCCAGCAGCGCTGCTTCGCCGCCAAGTTACTCCTGACTCGAACGCGTGCTTGATAATCTCCTGAGCCATGATCCGCATCCGCATGAAGGACTTCGAACGCATCGTCCGCGAAGCGTTTGAGGAGCTTCCCGAATCCATCCGAGCGCGCATCAGCAACCTAGAAATCGAAGTGAAAGATCGCCCTTCCGCGGAGGACTTGGATGAGGCAGCAGTTGACGACCCTGCCGACTTGTTCGGCTTGTATCGCGGCGTGCCGCTCACCGCGCGCAGCACCCACTACGACATGACGCTGCCTGATCTGATCACCATTTACCGTTACGCGCACGTGCATGCCTGCGACTCGCTCGAGGCGCTGCGCGAAGAAGTGCGCCGCACCTTGCGCCACGAACTCGCCCACCACTTTGGCATTGACGACGATCGCCTTGAAGCGCTTGACGCCTACTGAGCAGGCTGCACCTGCAGCCACAAACCACCATGCGGCTGAAGCGTGACGCGCGCCTGCATGCGCGGTCTTGGATAGCCCGGCACAAGGCTGAAGCGCAAGTGGCGCACTAAGGTTGCCAGCACCGCCACGCTCTCCAGCATCGCAAACTGATGTCCAATACACAGCCGCGGTCCTGCGCCGAAGGGGAGATAAGCAAAACGCGGAGGTGTCTTCGCGTGCAGCGGATCAAAGCGCATGGGGTCGAAGCGCTCCGGCTCACGCCAAAATGCAGCATGCCGATGCAGGATGTAGGGGCTGATCACCACCAAGGTGCCGGCAGGAATGATGTGACCACCTAGCACATCCTCACGGATAGCGCGGCGCGTGATCAGCCACGCTGGGGGGAACAGTCGAAGCGCCTCCTCGACGACGCTCCGCGTGAGCTTCAAGCGCGGCAGCTCTTCGAGGGTGAGTGAAGGCGCTGCACCCAGCACTTGACTCAGCTCCGCTCGCATTGCCTCTTGGATGTCGCTATGCTGCGCGACGAGGTAGAGCGTCCATGAGAGGGCGGTTGCCACGGTCTCGTGACCCGCAATGATGAGCGTGACGATTTCGTCGCGCACTTGGTGCTCGCTCATAGCAGGCTCTGCCCTCCCCTCCAAAGCAGCCATGAGTAGGTCTAGCAGTTTTGTGGCACCTCGGGCGTTGCCCTTCTGATGTTGCCTCATGAGGCAATGCACAAAGCAATCAATGCGGCGCAGCCTGTGCTTGAAACCGCGGCTTCCGCGCAACTGTGTCCATAGTGACAAGGGCGGAATTTGTAAAGCGCTTTGCACAATGTAGTCCAAAGCAGCTTCGGTGTCCTCTACGAGTTGGCTCACCTCACCGCTCGAGTCCTCCGAAAAGAACATTCTCTCCAAGATGCGCATGGCGAGGCGAAGCATTCGCGAATGGATATCAACAATCACTCCGCTTTTCCTGGGATCCGCGGAGTGAAGATGCAGGCTTAACGCATGGGCTTCCTCGGAGGCAATGCTGACCAGTTCGGCGTAATGTTTCGGATGGAAGGCATTTTGGAGCAAGCGACGATGAGAAAACCAAACTTCACCGTCGCTTGTGAGTAAGCCATCGCCTGTAATCCGAGCAAGCTGACGATACTGGAAGGTGTCCTTCGAGTAACTGCGCGCGTTGTCGAGGAGCACGCGTCTCACAACATCAGGATGATTGACAAATACCACCTCCTGACCGCCCACTGTGAAACCCCACAGATCGCCGTAATCGCGAGTATATTCAGCAAGAAATTCGAGCGGCGCTTCTTTGATGCGATGCAACTTCGTCAATAACTCAAACGACGAAGGACCGCGAACGCTGGCTACGGAACGACGCAGCAAGGCTTGAACAGGCATAGACAAATCCAGCTCTGGTCGAATTTGCAAGGCAGCAAGTATAATGATGTTCCTTCAGCAACCCCCTTCATCTCAGCCGAGCTCCCGCTCTTCTAAGCATCAAGTCGGCAAAGTTTTGCTTCTCCACGTTTTGTTACATAATGCATCTATTGACGCAAAAGCATTTTTGAGTAAAATATCGCCTCAGAAAAGAAAAATGGATTGTTTTCAAAAAATTGTTGTCCATTTCGCATCAGCGACTTCTGTAGCACGGGAAGTGGGTGCGCGCGTCAAGCTCGTCTTGAAGCGCTTGTGGCAGCGCGCTCGCTTGCTTCGCCTTTGGGAACGTCAGGGAGAGATGCGCCATCTCGAGGTGAATATTGGGGGTTCGGCGGACTACAGCAATATCGTTGTCGTGGGAGAGGTGCGTCATGGCAACGAAGCTAAGAAGCTTTCGCTCTTGCTTCTTGCTCTCGCTGTCCTCCTCTCTGCGACGCTCGTGCACCAAGCCCACTTGCGACTCACAGCGCCCAACACCGAAGAGGGCGAGCATCAAACACCACCCTCTCAACGGTTTGTGCTGCGCATTGGCGTTTCACCTTGGAGCGTGCACTTTAGTGACCAAGCCCTCGAAGAGTCTCGGCAGTTTCACTGCCTTCAGCTCGCCCGCGAAGTGCCGCAGTACCTCCAAGGCGGACTCGAATCGCGCTTCGGGAGCTGGATAGCGGTCGAGACTCTGCCTGCCCCGCTAAGCAGCAATTCATCGAACCCCACTGGAGAGCACGAAGCAGTCCTGTTTGGTGCTGTTGAATGTTCAACGCGCAGGGTCACCCTCGCTGTGCAGTTACGAATCAGCGAGAGGCTCCTGGATTGGATGCCCGACCTTGCGGAGCGGATTCAAGCTGGCATCCTCGACCACTCGGCAGAATTCCAGCAAAATGCAAATCTAGAAACAGCCTTGGCGCCTGTGATCAGTCATACTTTCTCGGGCCTTGTTTTGACGTTTGCACTCAAAATCAATGCTGAGCTGAATGAGGGCGCAGCGCTTAACGTGCTTCAGGATTTCCAGCCGTTGCTTCAAGCACTTGAGAAGAGCGACAGCCAAGAACACGATGCGCTTGCGACTTACGTGTTGGGCAAACTCTACAGGCAACTCGCGCTCGATTCCTGTGGACAAGTGGACACCATCCTGCTGGATCGAGCTAAAGCCTATTTTGATCGCGCCCGTCAAAATCAAAACTGGGCAGCGCCTATTTTTGAGCAGGGTTTGATCGCCCACTACCACTTGTTGGTCACGCGCAGTTCGTTCGCTAAAGCTCAAGGTTTCGCCATCGAAAGCGAGCGACTAATGAGCCAGGCGCTTCAACAGCTCGAGGAGCCATATCGCTCGCTTGCCCAAGCACAGGCACATCTCATCTCCGCGCGCAATCGTTTCCTCCTCTTCAGCATGAACGCCGACGAGTTGTGGGGAGCTACTCTCGACAATGCAGAGACTCTCTTGGATAGTGCCCTTGCGCAGCTTGAATCTCAATCGCGACAAACGGCGTTGATCACTGAGCTGCGCGCACAAGCATACTTGCTCAAAGGGGACATCTTCGCTGCACGCCAATCACCTCAAGCTGCGCGCAAGGCTTACGAGCAGGCTTACGCGCTCGCCATACATCCACGGACACGCGAACAAGCCGGAGGGCAGCTAGCGCACAGTTGGGTGATCAGCCACAATGCATGTGAAGCTGCGGCGCTTTACGCAGAGCTCGCGCGCAGTAGCTGTCAGAAACACGCTGCACGCTATGCGCGCCAAGCTCAGCTCCTCGCATACCAGTGTCGTGCCGAGCACGATGCGCGCACGCGCTGAATCCTGAGCTAAATCGCTTCGCCGTCTTCACTATCGGGCTACCCTATTGCCTCGCACAGCTTCTCTTACGCTACAGCACTGCATCCAAACTGGGCGTGAATCCACAGTCAGCAGCTAACTGAGCAACCTCGCTGGCGCACGTTGTGCTGTAGCAGGGGAGAAGTCGTCGCGCAAGGTTGAGTCAAGAAGCCACGTGCGCTGCGTCCCCCTTGCGCAGTGGCAGGTATGGCGTTGACCTTCCTTGAGGGCAATGCACTCATCTTGTCGAGCACTGCTAGCCTGCTCATCCAGCAGCTTGTATCCGCATAAAGACCACACGCGCCTGCAACAACACCACAGCTCGGCTACGGATTTGACAGTGCTCATCGGCTGTGCTGCACAAGGAAGCAATGCTAATAGCTGCGCGCGCTGCCCCCGCGCATGGATAGGCATCATGCTGCTGAGATCGGCAGTAGGTCTCGCTGCAGTGTCGCCCTCTCCCCCTTTTGGCGGACGCACGGCGGACAGTGCAAGAGAGTGGGCTATCCCGAACCGTCCCCTTTTGCGAGCTAATTGAACAAGGAAATGTTCGAGATATCCGTGTGCAGCATCTCAAGATGAAGTGGAGCTCACGACTGGATGTAAGTGCTCTTCTATCCGCCGGTTGGAAGAGGGCAAGGCGGAAAAGTAAAGTACTGACGCGCTGTGCTCGAGGACATTGCACATACGGACTAGAGTATGGAGGCGACTGTTGCAGTGCAAATTCTGTGGCACGTGGTGGGAGCTCACATGGGAAGGCAGTAGAGAAGGCTTCGACCACGTCATTGCAGTCTTGAGACGACTTTCAGAACAGTTTTGGCGAGATCAGGCAAAGTCGAAAGAGGGCGATCAGTAAGACCAACACGAGAGCGGATTCAATAGACTGTGCAGGAGGCGTGCGATGCACGAGATCATGCTTTGGCTCAAGTTTTACCAGGTTCAGGCTTCTTGCCCGAACCTCGTCACCGACAGATATGCAGCGCAGAGCAACCCGCGGCGAGTGACGTCTAGTCGCACTGCACAACCCGCAAACCTATGCAGTTGCAGCAGAGCAGGCTGAGCTTCGGCGCTATCTCGCGCTTGGCACGACGGACGCGCTGCTCTTCGCAGTATGTGAAAGCGCAGCAGACTGTTGCGCTGTTCGTGCCACGCCGGAGCTACCAGAGTTAGGGTTGTTCAAGCGTGTGCATTTGGGTCACCCTAGCCATTCGCCGGACTTCACTCCCCTTCCGCTTCAGCGAAGCCCGCTGCGGTATGATTCTGCCGCTCACACGTCTTCAGCGCTTGCGCTGCAGCGAGGAGCTTGAGGAAAGCCTGCCATGCACTACAAGACCCACACATGCGGTGAGCTGCGCCTCGAACACGCCGGTCAAACTGTGACTCTAGCCGGATGGGTTCACCGCCGGCGCGACCATGGCGGTGTGATCTTCGTGGACTTGCGCGATCGCTTTGGCATCACTCAGGTGGTCTTCAATCCTGCGCACCTCTCGGCTGAGACGTTTGCCTTGGCGGAGTCGCTGCGCAACGAGTATGTGATCCAAGTTGTCGGCGACGTCGTGAAGCGCCCTGAGGGCATGGCGAACCCAAAGCTCGCCACAGGCGAGATCGAGGTGGTGGCGAACAAGCTCACAGTGCTCAATCCCTCGAAGACACCCCCTTTTGTGATCAACGACGACACTCAAGAGTTGGACGAAGCCCTGCGCCTGCGCTACCGCTATCTCGATCTGCGCCGCGAGCGCATGATGCGCAACCTCATCATTCGCCATCGCTTCGTTAAATTCATCCGCGATTACCTCGACGCGCGTGGCTTCATCGAAGTCGAGACACCAATCCTGTTCAAGAGCACTCCAGAGGGAGCGCGCGAATACCTTGTGCCCAGCCGCCTCCATCCAGGGCGCTTCTACGCGCTGCCGCAAAGCCCGCAGCAGCTCAAACAGTTGCTCATGGTGGCAGGCGTCGAGCGCTACTTCCAGATCGCCCGCTGCTTCCGCGACGAAGACCAGCGCGCCGACCGCCAACCTGAATTCACACAGCTCGACATGGAGATGAGCTTCGTTGATCAAAACGACGTGCTGGAAGTCGTCGAGGGGTTGCTCACTGCGTTCACTGAGCAGTTCGCTGAGCTGCACGGCAAGCATTTGATGTTCAAGCCCTTCCCCCGCCTTTCCTACGAGGAGGTAATGGAGCGCTTCGGCCGCGACAAGCCCGACTTGCGCTACGGCATGGAGCTGTTCGACGTGAGCGCAGCAATGCGCGGGACTTCGTTCGCACCGTTCCAAGCAGCGCACGTCAAAGGGCTGGTCGCGCCGGGATGCGCGCACTTCACGCGCAGGCAGACCGACGAACTCACTGAATTCGCCAAGCGCAACGGCGCGCGCGGCTTGGTTGTGCTTTGGCACGATGCTGATGGCTACCGCGCCAGCGGCGCCGGCGCGAAGCTCAGCGATGCTGAGAAGCAAGCCATCATGCGCATCAGCGGCTCGAAGCCCGGCGACCTTGTGCTGCTCGCTGCAGACGACGATCGCATGAAGCTCAACGAAGCGCTCGGCGAGCTGCGCCACGAACTCGGGCTGCGCCTCAAGCTCGGCGACCCCGATGCACTCGCCTTCGCCTGGATTGTGGACTTCCCCATGTTTAGCTACGACGAGACGGAGAAGCGCTGGGTCGCCAACCACCATCTTTTCACCGCGCCGCGCGACGAAGACCTCGAGTTCCTCGAAACTGACCCGGCGCGTGTGAGGGGCAAGCAGTACGACCTCGTGTGCAACGGCTACGAAGTGGCTGGCGGCTCGATCCGCATCCATCGCCGCGATGTGCAAGAGCGCGTGATGCGCTTGCTTGGCTTGAGCATGGAAGAGGCTTACCAGAAGTTCGGCCACATGCTGGAGGCGTTCGAGTACGGCGCGCCGCCGCATGGCGGAATCGCGCCCGGCATTGATCGTCTCACGATGCTCTATGCTGGAGCCCCCAACCTGCGAGAGGTCATCGCCTTTCCCAAGAACCAACAAGCCGCCGACACCATGCTCGGCATTCCCTCGCCAGTGAGCGAGAAGCAACTCCAAGAACTGCACATCCGCATCGTTACCGAAGAAGAAGCGCTCGAGAGGTTGACGAAGTGATGGAAGCCCCTGCACAACCAACCACCGCCGACGAGCCCATGATCACCTATGGCAAGGGCAAGCAAATGCCCTTGTCGCTCTACAAGAAGCGCCATTCTCTGGCGCACATCATGGCGCAGGCAGTGCTCGAGTTCTTCCCCGAAGCAAAGCCAACGATTGGGCCGCCCGTGGAGAATGGCTTCTATTACGACTTCTACGTAGCGCGCCCATTCACACCAGAGGATCTCCAGCGCATCGAGGCGCGCATGCGCGAGATCATCAGCAAGCACGTGGACTTCGTGCGCCGCGAAGTGAGCGAAGAAGAAGCGCGCGCGCTGTTCAAAGACAACCCCTTCAAGCTCGAGCTGATTGACGGCATCGTGCAAGGCAGAAGCGACGAGTTCGGCGAGAAATCGCAGAGCGATGCTCCGCCTGTGATCAGCATCTACACCCAAGACACCTTCACCGACCTTTGCCGCGGTCCGCACGTCGCCAACTCGCGCGAGATCAACCCCGACGCCTTCAAGCTCACCCAGAGCAGCGGCGCTTACTGGCGCGGCGATGAGCGCAATCCCATGCTGCAGCGCATTTACGGCGTCGCGTTCGACACGCCAGAAGAGCTGCAACACTACCTGCAAATGCAAGAGGAGGCGCGCAAGCGCGACCATCGCAAGCTCGGCGCCGAGCTGGAGATCTTCTTCTTCGATGAGGAGGTCGGACCCGGCTTGCCGCTATGGATGCCCAATGGGGGTGTGATCATCGAGCAGCTCGAGGCGCTCGCCAAGCGCGTCGAAGAGGAAGCTGGCTACCTTCGCGTGCGAACCCCTCACGTCACCAAGGAGGCGCTGTTTCTGCGCAGTGGTCACCTGCCGTACTATGCCGACAGCATGTTCCCACCCATGACATTGGACGACGGCGAGCGCTACTACCTCAAGCCGATGAACTGCCCCTTCCATCACAAGATCTACGCCTCGAAGCCACGCAGCTACCGCGACCTGCCGCTGCGCCTCGCTGAGTATGGCACGTGCTACCGCTACGAGCAGAGCGGCGAGCTGTTCGGCTTGATGCGCGTGCGCAGCATGCAGATGAACGATGCGCACATCTACTGCACCGAGGAACAATTCGAGGAGGAGTTTCTCGGCGTGGTGAACCTCTACTTGCGCTACTTCAAGATATTCGGCATCGAGAAGTACGTCATGCGTCTGAGCTTGCACAGCGACGAGGGGCTGGGCAAGAAGTACGTGGACAACAAAGAACTGTGGCTGAAGACCGAAGATATGGTGCGCAGCGCCATGCGCCACGCCGGCGTGCCGTTCTACGAGGCGGAGAATGAGGCTGCATTCTACGGCCCTAAAATTGACGTGCAGATCTTCAGCGCCATCGGGCGCGAGTTCACGCTGGCGACCAACCAAGTAGACTTTGCAGTGCCGGCGCGCTTCAATCTCACCTACACTGATCGCGACGGCAAAGAGAAAACACCTCTGTGCATTCACCGCGCCCCGCTCGGCACCCACGAGCGCTTCATCGGCTTCCTCATCGAGCACTTCGCAGGCGCGTTTCCCGTCTGGATGGCGCCGGTGCAAGCAGTGCTGATCCCCATCGCCGATCGGCACATCGAGTACTGCCGCAACGTCGCGGAGGAGCTGCGCAAGCATGGCATGCGTGTGCGCGTGGACGACAGCTCGGATCGCATGCAGAACAAAATCCGCAAAGCGCAGACAATGAAGATCCCCTACATGTTGGTGGTCGGCGACAAGGAGCAGCAGAGCGGCGCAGTAGCCGTCCGCCTGCGCAGCGGCGAGGACCTGAAGGCAATGCCCGTGGCGCAGTTCCTCGAGAACGCCCTGCGCGTAATCCGCGGATACGCGCTCGCATTGTGGTAGATCGGCGAGTCGATGTCCGAGAAGCCCATCGCGCGCCTGACGCGGCTGCCGCTTCGTGAGCTTTGGCCTAATGAGGCCTTGAGCTTCACGCGCTGGCTCTCCCAGCACCTTGACATCCTGCAGGAGGTCATCGGGATCAACCTTTCTCTTCTGAAAACCGAAGCCAATGCTGGTGATTTCTCGGTGGATATCCTCGCCGAGGACGAAGAGGGCAACCTGGCGGTGATCGAGAATCAGCTCGAGGCGACTGACCACGACCACCTCGGCAAGCTGCTCACCTACGTGAGCAACCGCGACGCAAAGCTGGCGATCTGGATCACTAGCGACCCACGCCCCGAACATGTAAAAGCGATCCGGTGGATCAACGAAATCCTTCCGGAGGACATGGGCTTCTACTTGGTGAAACTCGAAGCAGTGCGCATCGGCGACTCGCCACCCGCGCCGCTCTTCTCCCTCATCGAAGCGCCCAGCAGCACTGGACGACAGACGGGCGCACAACGCAAGGAGCTTGGTCAGACCCACGCTCTAAGGCTAGAGTTCTGGCGAGGGGTTTTGGAGAAAGCTAAGGAGCAACAAAACACTACGTTCGCTCATATCTCCCCGAGCACGGGATCTTGGATCAGTGCAGGTGCAGGCAAAACAGGGGTCACTTGGAACTGCGTTGTCTTGAAAGATCATGCGCGGGTGGAGCTCTACATTGACACGAGGGAAGGCGAACGCAACAAGTCCATCTTCGATGCCCTCTTCAAGCACCGCGACGAGATCGAAGCCAGCTTCGGCGAACCACTTGAGTGGCAGCGCCTCGATGAGTCACGCGCCTCGCGCGTTGCCTACCCGATCCGCGGCTTGGGCGGCTTATCCGATCGCGAGCGATGGACGGAACTCCAAGAAGCCATCGTCAGCACCATGGCGCGCTTTGAAAACGCGATCAAGCCACACCTCAGCCGAATACGCTAGCTCGCAGTTTTTAATCAGCGTAGTGGCAACATATTTGCCTGCGCAGCAGGATGCTTCAGCGCTCATAGCCCTGTGGGGAAATCCTTGCTTCAACAGGGCGAGCAACCAGAGTTGAATCCTCTCAGGAAGGGGAGACCTCACACTCGGGTATAATCGCGCCACAACTTAGCACAGAGCGAGCCGTGAAGCCCGCGCTTTGGCTCACAAGCCTTCGCGGGCTTCAATGTTTTTAAAAGGAGGTGAGCAACGCCCGAGAGCCAGAAACGTAGCACAAACCTTCGCGCCGCGACGCGCGGGCTGTAGCACCCTCAATCAACACATGTGCGCCTAGGATAAGGGCGCAGAGACCAAACCTCGCTGTCTGGTCGCGTGCCTTGTCTTTATCTCGAGCTTGTTTAGACGCGATCTAAGGAGAGTAAGCAACCATGACGACCCGCGCGATCACTTTGACGACGCCCGAAGCTCTACGAAAGCGCCTGCGCTACGCAGGCTTGCGCTTGATTGGTCCCGCGGCAGCAGCCGCCGTGTTTCTCGTGGGCAGCCGCATTGCCTTCGGCGAAACCGAGGGTCCTAGCCCCGGCGAGCTAGTGCGCGGCATTGACACGATGTGGATGCTTGTCACAGCATTCCTCGTGTTTTTCATGCAGGCAGGATTTGCGCTCGTTGAGGCTGGGCTCACCCGTGCGAAGAATGCCAGCAACATCATGATGAAGAACGTCATGGACTTCGTCATGGGAAGCCTTGCCTACTGGGCGGTCGGTTACGGCTTGATGTTCGGCACTGTGCAGAGCGGCTGGTTTGGCACGAGCAACTTCTTCGTGGGCACTGGCGGCTCGGACATCGGCAACGCACCAATGCTCGCGTTTTGGCTGTTCCAGCTCGTCTTCGCTGGAACCGCGGCAACCATCGTCTCCGGCGCCATGGCAGAGCGCACCAAGTTCAGCGCCTACCTCATCTACAGCATCGTCATCTCCGCCCTGATCTACCCCATCTTTGGGCACTGGGTATGGGGCACGGGCTGGCTATGGACGCTAGGCGATAGCACAGGGCTTGTCCCTGGCGGTGGTTTCCGTGATTTCGCTGGCTCGACCGTGGTTCACAGCGTGGGCGGTTGGGCAGCGCTGATGGGCACGCTGGCGCTTGGACCACGCATTGGGCGCTTCAACAAGGACGGTTCGGCGAACGCTATCCCCGGCCACTCAGTTACCCTGTTCGGCTTGGGCGTGTTCATCCTTTGGCTGGGCTGGTTCGGCTTTAACCCCGGCAGCCAGCTCGCGATGTACGGTGCAAACGCCGACGCTGTTGCGCTTGTTGCCGCAAACACCAACCTTGCCGCTGCTGCTGGCGCTGCCGCGGCTGTAATCTACGGCTACCTCACTGCGCGCAAAGCGAATGTGGGCGCTGCATTCAACGGCGTGTTGGCAGGGTTGGTGGCGATCACTGCGCCGTGCGCCTACGTCACCCCGCTTGACTCGGTCATCATTGGCGCCGTGGGCGGTGTGGTGATGATGGTCTTCGGCACAGTGCTGGAGAAGTTGCGCATCGACGATCCAGTGGGCGCGATCCCAGTGCACTTGGTGAGCGGGGCGTGGGGCACGCTCGCACTCGGGCTGTTCGGCTCACTCAATGGCGTCACAGGACTATTCCACGGCGGCGGCTTCGGTCAGCTCATCATCCAGCTCATCGGGGTCATCGCCTGCGGTGTGTGGACGGCAGCTACAACTGGAATCCTGTTCTTCTTGATCAAGAAGACCATCGGTCTGCGCGTGAGCGCGGAGGAGGAGGTACAGGGCTTGGACGCAATGGAGCACGGCATGATTGCCTATCCGCAGGATGTGGACTTCACTCCTGGCGCGCCCAGCCCTGCTTCGAGCATCTACCGACCGTCGCCACTGCCTGGCACCGTCGGGAAGTGAGGGGCAAGACCTGCGAGAAAAGAAACATCCTCGGCGATGAACCGAGGATGTTTCTTTTTGCCTGCTATTACTTAGAGCACGTTCAGCGCTTCAGGCTCGGCGGCAAGATCACGCTGTCGATCACATGAATCACGCCGTTGCTCGCCATGATGTCCGTCTGCACCACCCTCGCATCGTTGACGAACACGTTGCCGCCCTCCACACGAATCGCAATCTCCTCGCCCTGCACTGTCTTGGCGCTCTTCAAACCCGCCACGTCCGCCGCCATGACCTTGCCAGGCACAACGTGATACGTCAGAATCGCCACCAGCCTATCCTTGTTCTCAGGCTTGAGCAGCTCATCCAGCGTCTCCTTGCCCAGCTTGGCAAACGCCTCATCCGTGGGCGCAAACACCGTGAACGGACCCTCGCCCTTCAGCGTCTCCACCAACCCCGCCGCCTGCACCGCAGCAACCAGCGTGCTAAAGTTGCCCGCCGCCGCCACATCTACGATGTCTTTCGGTGCTGGTGTCTCTGTCGGAGCAGGTGTAGGCGATGGCGCACTCGTAGGTGTCGGTGTCGCTGGAGTGGGCACAGCACAAGCTGCGAGACTCACCTTCAAAATCGCACCAATTGCGATCGCTTTCCAGAACTTCATCGTCTTGCCTCCTTCTCGATTAAAGCTCCACATGGGCACAGATGATGAAGGCAGCGCATAAGCGGCGGCTAAAGCAGCGATGAAGTAAGCCTAAGTTTTCCCCGAAACCAGCTTCAAGGCAAACTAAAGCTATGCTGAGTTCCTCGCTGCTACCCTCCCTTCAGCCGTGCCAACAGCGTGCGGTAGAAGTACGACGGAGGCTGAGTGCGTGCAAAGCGGGCTACGTGAGGCGCAGTCTGCACATCTACGCGGTCGCCATCTTGCAGCACCACTTCCTGTTGACCGTCCACGGTGAGCGCGGCTTGGTGGTCAGTGTGCACACGAATCGAGATCACCGAACCTTCGGAGAGCACGATTGGCTTGTCTAGGCTAAGGTGGGGCGCGATGGGCACGACAACGATGTTGCGCAGGGTGGGCGGCAAAATCGGACCGCCTGCTGCGAGGGCATAGGCAGTGCTGCCGGTCGGCGTGGCGACGATCAAGCCGTCGCAAGCGTAGGTAGTGAGCAAGCTACCATCTACAAAGGTCTCAGCGCGGATGATGCGCGCCAGCGTGCCGCGGCTCACCACCACGTCGTTGAGCGCGTCGTGGGTGCTGAGCGGCTCACCGTTGCGCTGCGCCAGGGCACGCACCATGAGGCGCTCTTCGACCCAAAACTCGCCGCGTAGGATGCATGGCAACACCTCGCGCCAGTTCGCTGGGGTCATCTCGCTTAAGAAGCCCAAGCGCCCCATGTTGACTGAAACGACCAGCACACCGTGTGGCGCGGCAACCCGCGCCGCGCGCAGCGTGCTGCCATCGCCGCCGAGCACGATCAGCAACTGTACGCTGGGCATGAGCACGCGCAGCGCGGCTGTGTCCCACGTCTTTGCGCGGTGCACTTGAACCCCCCATGCCGCACACGCGGCGGCGATCTGCGACGCCACCTCGCTGGTCGCTGGCAATTTGGGATGATCGAGCACCCCTACTGCCTGAATGGTCATGGCAGCAATCGTTCTACCATGCGCTCGGCGAGTTCTTCTCGGAAGAACACCTCTTCTTCCCCTCGTGCGAGATCCTTCACCTTGACCGTGCCGTCGCTGAATTCCGTCTCGCCGGCGATCACAGCATAGCGAATGCCCTTGCGGCTCGCGTAGCGCAGTTGGTCGCCAATGCGCGCGCGCTCGAGGTACACCTCGGTGGGGATGCCTTGCGCGCGCAGATCAGCCGCAATCGCCAAGTACTCGCGGAGCTGCTGCGGGTCGAGCGTGGTGACTAACACCTGGGTTGGTGTCGCCGCGCCCGGCTTGAGCACGCCCGCCTCAAGCAAGCGCAACACCAAACGACTTAGGCCGATCGAAATCCCCACGCCGGGCAACTTCTCGGTGGTGAAATAGCCTGCGAGGTCGTCGTAACGCCCACCAGAGCAAACGCTGCCCAAGTTGGGATGATCGATCAGGCGCGTCTCGTACACTGTGCCCGTGTAGTAGTCCAGCCCGCGCACAATGCTGAGATCTACTTTGAACGCTGTCTCGGGCATGCCTAGCGCGCGCATGTGCTGCACCACAGTCTCGAGCTCTTCCACGCCCTGGCGGAACGTGGCATTGCCCTCGCACGCGCGGAGATGCTGCAGCAGTGCGTCGGTCGGCAAGCGGTCGGACTCAGCGATGAAGCGCAGCAGTTGGTCCGCCTGTGTTTCGCTCAGCCCTGCTTTCTGCAGCAATGATGCGCGCACAGCCTCGGCGCCGACCTTCTCGAGATCGTCCACTGCATGCAGCGCTGCGCTGATACGCTCGGGCGGCAGGTCGAAAGACTCCAGCCATCCTTGGAGCACGCGCCGGTTGCTCACACGCACGACGAAGGGACCGATGTTCATTTGCGTGAAGGTGTGGTAGATCACCAGCGGCATCTCCGCGTCGGCGAGCAAGCTCAGCGAGCCGCGCCCGATCACGTCAATGTCGCACTGGTAAAGCTCGCGATAGCGCCCAGCTTGTGGTCGTTCACCGCGCCACACCTTCTGAATCTGGTAACGGCGGAAGGGGAAGACGAGCTTGTCTTTGTGTTGCGCCACGTAGCGCGCCAACGGCACTGTAAGGTCAAAGTGCAAAGCATAGTCGGTGCTTGCATCTTCGCCTGGTGCTGCGGCAAGGCGCGCGAGCGCGTAGATCTCTTTTTCGTTGCCCCCCTTCGAGGTGAGCACCTCTTTGCGCTCCACCGCTGGCGTTTCGATCGGCGCAAAGCCGAACAACTCGAAAGTGCGCCGCACGATCTCAAGGCAGCGGTTAAAGACGATCTGCTCAGCGGGCAACAATTCGGGGAAGCCGCTCATGGGGCGCGGGACGATGATGTTCGGCATAGGCGCGATCTTATCCGCCTCAGCGGAAGTATCCGAGCCGGCGCCGCAGCAGCAAGCGCAATGTCTGCACCACTGTGCGCCGCACGTTCATCTTGCTCTCGCTCGGCTTGCGGTCGTAGCGCAGCACCATAGGGATCTCAGTGACCACCGCACCGAGCCGCGTTAGCTTGAGCAGCATATCCACTGTGCAAGTGAAGCCGCGCTCGCTGATGAAAGCTTCACCGTAGTGCTCGAACGCGTGGCGCAAGATCGCCGCGCGGTAAGCGCGAAAGCCACAGGAGTAGTCGCGCGCGCCGGGGATGGGATACACCAAGCGAAACAGCGCGCTCATGCCATCGCTGAGCAAGCGCCGAAACCAAGGCACGCCAAGCGTGCGCGCGCCAGGTTGATAGCGTGAGGCGATCACAAGGTCGTAGCCCTCCTCAAGCAGCGCCACCATGCGCAGCGCTTGACCTGGATGATGCGTGTCGTCAGCGTCCATGGTCACGATGGCGTCCTCGTCATCAGCTTGCTCCAACGCGGCATGAAAGCCGCTGCGCAGCGCCTCGCTCAAGCCACGATTGTGCTCGTGACGCACCAAGCGCACCGACAAGCCTGTTACGCTCAGCGCCGCGCACGCTGTGTCGTCCTCGCTGCCATCGTCCACCACGATCACGTGAATGTGAAGCTGCGGGTGGCGGCTTGCAACGCGCCGAATGCGCTCCAGCAGCATGGGTAATGCCTTAGCTTCGTTGTACGCAGGCAGGACGAAATACACCATGGTTGCGAAGGCGCAGCTACAAGGTTCGCTGCTACAAAGCGAAGGATACACTGAGCTTCACGACGATTCTCGACTGAGCGCTGATGGGCGTGTCTTCACCAGCGCGCTGTGCCCACACGCACAAGCAGAGAGCAGCCGCGCATGGGCTAATGCACACCTCCCTAGGAACAGCATGCTGCGCAAAAGCGTGAAGCGGTAGGAACTTGACCACCCTCCTGAGCACTCGCTCTCACGCAATTGCTGCTACACTTTCATCATCCCCGCGCGAAGGCAAAGCTGCATGGACGTTGAGCTTCGGCACATTCACAAGTGGTTCGGAGCTGTGCACGCGAACGACGACATTTCACTTCGCGTGCGCGCTGGCACGATTCACGGCTTGCTCGGCGAAAACGGCGCTGGTAAAAGCACCCTGGCGAAGATCCTGAGCGGCTACATCACCCGCGATAGCGGCGAGATCATCCTCGATGGCAGGCTCGTGGATATTCGCACACCGACTGATGCGATCCGCGCCGGCATCGGCATGCTGCACCAAGACCCGCTTGATTTCCCGCCGCTCACTGTGCTGGAGAACTTCATGTTAGGACAAGCTGGCAGGCGCTTGTGGCTGGATCAGCGCGGCGCGCGCCGCATGCTTGCGTCGCTTGCTGAGCGCTTTCACTTCATGCTCAACCCGGAGGCGCACGTGAGCGAGCTTACTGTGGGAGAGCGCCAGCAGTTGGAGATGTTGCGCCTGTTAGCACTCGGCGCGCGGGTGTTGATCCTCGATGAGCCTACCACGGGCATCTCCGCCGAGCAGAAGACGTTGCTCTTCGCTGCGCTGCGTCAACTCGCCGAAGAAGGCAAGGCGATCATCTTCGTCTCGCACAAGCTGGAAGACATCGAGGCATTGTGTGACGAAGTCACAGTGCTGCGCCACGGACGAGTGGTCGGCACCGTTGCGTTGCCTTGCCCTGCAGAGAAGCTAGTAGCGATGATGTTCGGCAAGGTGCTGGCAGAGCCATCGAAGCCTCACACCACGCAGGACGACATTGCCTTCGAGCTCCACGACGCAGTGATCCGCACCGAGCTGTTCGACCTGCACATCGCCCACCTTGCAGTGCATCGCGGCGAGGTGATCGGCTTAGCAGGGCTTGAGGGCAGCGGGCAGCAGGCATTCCTTGCAGCCTGTGCTGGCGTGGAGCGACTCGCGCGTGGCACGCTGCGGATCAACGGACAAGACATGACGCATCGCCCCTACCGCGACTATCTCGCTGCAGGCGTATGCTATGTGCCTGCCGATCGCCTGCGCGATGGTCTCATTCCGGGCTTGACCATCCGCGAGCACGTGGCACTGCGCGCGCCACGCGGCTTTTTCGTCGATCGCACCTACACCCAGCAGCTCGCCGAAGCCGCCATTCGCACTTTCAACATCCGCGGCACGCCGGAGTCGCGCGTGGAGCAGCTCTCAGGTGGCAATCAACAACGCACGCAGCTTGCGCTCATGCCCTCGCCGCTCAGCGTGTTGTTCATGGAACACCCAACGCGCGGCCTAGACATTGAGAGCACTTTGTGGGTGTGGCAGCAACTCATCGCGCGGTGTCAGCAGGGCACAGCGATCGTGTTTGCCTCATCTGACCTCGATGAGGTGTTGCGCTACAGCGATCGCGTGTTGGTATTCAGCGGCGGGCGCGTCTCGCCGCCGTTGAGCACGACCGCGCTCACGGTTGACCAGCTCGGACACATGATCGGAGGGAAATTCTGAACATGGCTGTGGCTTCTGCTCCTCAGGCGCACCCGCTAGCTGCGGCATACCGCCTTGTGGCGGTGGTGGCAGCGTTAGTGTTGTTGATGGGGTTAGTGCTCCTCGTCGGCGAGTCGCCGACAGCCGTGTTCAGCGCGCTAATTGGCGGTGCCTTCGGCACCGCGGACCAAATCGGGCGCGTCGTCAACACGCTAACCGTGTTGCTGCTCTGCTCAGCGGGGCTGGTCTTTACCTTCAACGCTGGTCTTTACAACCTCGGTGTTGAAGGACAGGTGACGATGGGCGCGATCGCCACCACGTTCACGTTGCGCTTGCTGGGCGACGTGCTGCCAGCGCCGCTGGCGATCGCGCTCAGTATCGCGGCAGGTGCGCTTGGCGGCGTTGGTTGGGGATTGTTAGCAGGCGTGCTGAAGGTGTATGGGCGCGTGAGCGAGATCTTCGCAGGGCTGGGACTCAACTTCATCGCGCAAGGCGCTGCGATTTATCTCGTCTTCGGACCGTGGAAGCGCCCCGGCGTCGCATCTACTAGCGGCACAGAGCCGTTCGGCGAGCACCTTTGGCTGGGCACCTTTGGGCGCACGGAAGCCACACCCGTTGGCGTTGCGCTGGCGCTTGCCAGCTTGCTCTTCACCATCGTCGTCATGCAGCGCACCTATTTTGGCTTGCGGCTGCGCGCTGTAGGTCACAACCCGCGCGCTGCAGACATCCTCGGCGTGTCCTCATCAAGACACTTGCTGGGGGCGTTCGCATTGTGCGGTGTGCTTGCCGGCGTTGGCGGCGCTCTGCAGGTCGTGGGCAACTACCATCGCCTCATCCCGACCATCTCCGGCGGCTTAGGTTTCCTCGGCTTGCTAGTGGTGATGCTGGCGGGATTCAACGCGCTGTTCGTGCTGCCGATCGCCTTCTTCTTCAGCGCGCTCAACGTGGGCAGCTTGCAGTTGCCGTTGGTGCTGCAGCGCGTGGACTCCTCGCTCTCAGGGGTGATCCAAGGCGTGCTGGTGCTCGCAGCACTAATCGGTCGCGGGTTGGCGCAGCGTCGCGCTGGAGGCACAGCATGAGCAGCGAGCAGATCCTCATCGTGTTGGCGACGGCGATCGCCTCGGCGACGCCGCTGGTCTTCGCCGTGATCGGTGAGACCATCTCCGAGCGCGCCGGAGTGATCAACCTCTCCGCTGAAGGCACCATCATGTTCTGCGCGATGGTCGGCTTTGCAGCCGCGCTGGCGACCGGCAGCGTGTGGTTGGGCTTCATCGCTGCGGCAGTGGTCGGCGCGCTCATCGCGCTCATCGTTGCCTTCAACGCAATCACACTGCGGCAATCGCAGATCGCCGTGGGATTCGTGTTGGCGCTGTTGTTCAGCGATCTCTCGTCCTTCCTCGGCGTGCCGATTGTGCGTATTCCCGGACCAACCGTGCCTGCCTTCCCGCTGCCGCTGCTCAGTGAGCTTCCCATCGTGGGGCGGCTGCTGTTCAGCAGCGACGTGGTGGTGTATGCAAGCTACGTGCTGATCGTGCTCACGTGGGTGTTCTTCTATCGCACGCGCGCTGGCTTAACGCTGCGTGCCATCGGCGAGCAACCCAACGCTGCCTTCGCGCGCGGTGCTGATGTAGTTCGGCTGCGGTACCTCTACACGCTAATCGGCGGCGCGCTGATGGGCATTGCAGGCGCAGCGTTCTCGCTGGACTTTAAGGCAGGATGGAGCTTCCGTCACACTGGCGGCTACGGTTGGATCGCGTTAGCGATCGTGATCTTTGGCGGTTGGAACCCATTGCGCGCGGCGTTCGGCGCTTACCTCTTCGGCGTGCTGCAGTCCTTGGCAAGCGTAGCGCAAGATCAGTTTCAAGGCGTGCCGACGCAGGTATTGAACGTAGCGCCGTTCGCGCTGATGATCGTGTTCCTTGTGTTCACGTCAGCAGGTTGGCTCGACCGCCTGCTGATGCATGCGCCCGCGAAGGTGCGACGCCGCGTGCTGCAGGCGCTGCACACAGCGCCGCCCGCCGCACTTGGCAAGCCTTTCGTGCAAGACTAGCGCTCACTGCGCCAAGAAGCGCTCCACCGACCGCTCCAAGCTCAGCTCGCCGCTGAGCACAGCTTGTTCGTATTGCTGCGCCCAACTGTAGATCTGGCCGCGCGCCAGTTGCAGCTCGCGCAGGATCAAACGCGCCAAAGGACCTGCGTTCTCCAAGAAGCCCGTCTCGTAGAAGTCGCGCTCGGCTTGGGCGCGGTTATAGTCTAGGCGCACGATCGCGCCATGCCAACCGTCGCGCTGCCACGTGACTTGCGCGTAGCTCGCGCGCGGGTCGCCATCGAACGGCAACCCAACCGAGCCAGCGTTGACCACTAGCACCACGTCGAGGTCGCGCACCAAGGGCTGATGCGTGTGACCGACGCAAAACACGGCAGGCAGCGGCGCGCCGGCTTTGGCGCATATTTCCATTGGCGTGCTGAAAGGGTAGATGCCGTCGCGCGTGCCGAGCATTGAGCCATGTGTTGCACGCAGCGGCCAACGCACGTGCCCATTCATCGCTAGTTCCAGAGAGAACGGCAGGGCGCGCAGGGCTTGCGCGCTTTCCGCGCCGAGCTGCTCCAACGTCCAGCGCGAGACGCGCATGATCTCGGCTCTCGGTCCTTCGAGGGGAGCTTCGTCCTTCGCCTGCTCCAGCACGTACTCCTCGTGGTTGCCGAGAAGGAGATGCCAACCCTCGCGCGCGCGCCGCTCTTGCACGAGCTGCCAGCACTCGCGCGAGCGCGGACCGCGGTTCACGATGTCGCCTGCGACTATCACAAAATCAGGTCGCCAGTGCTCGAGGTGATCTAATACGGCGCAAAGCGCCGGATAGTTGCCATGGATGTCGGAGAGGATGGCAATCTTCATCGCAGTGGGTTGATCACAGCATGCGCTTTGGCTTCGCGCCAGAGCGCAAGCAGTTCATCCAGCGAGAGCGCGCCGAGCGTTAAGCCGCGTTCGCGCGCGAGGCGCTCTAGCGCCCGAAAGCGGCGCGCGAACTTTTGATTTGCTTCGCGCACTGCGCTTTCGAGGTCAACGCCGAAGCTCTCTGCCCAGCCCGCGATCGCGAAGATGAGGTCGCCGAGTTCTTCCGTGCGCTGTGCTGCGTCCGCGGCGCGCGCGACTTCCTCGAGCTCTTCGCGCACCTTGCGCGCGTGCATCTCAGGAGCGTGCCAGCGGAAGCCAAGTTGCTTAGCGCGGTGGATGATCATTTGCGCCTGCGCCAGCGCTGGCAATGCAACGGGCACGCCGTCCAGCGCTGAGGTCTCGCCGCTCTGGGCGCGCTCATGCTGCTTGATGGCGTGCCAATTGCTCAGCACCTCATCCGCAGTCCGCGCCACTACATCGCCGAACACGTGCGGGTGGCGACGCTTGAGCTTAGCGATCACGTGCGCGATGCTGTCGCCCATGCGGAAGGTTTCGCTCTCGGTTGCGATCTGTGCCTGCATCACCACGTTGAGCAGCAAGTCGCCCAGCTCCTCCTTCAACGCCTGCCAGTCACCTGCATCAATTGCAGAGAGCACCTCGTATGCCTCTTCGAGCAGCGTCGCGCGCAGCGATTCATGGGTCTGCTCGCGGTCCCAAGGGCAGCCCTCTGGCGCGCGGAGATGCGCCACAATAGCTTGCAGCGCTTCGAAGCTGCTGGGCTGCGGCGTCGGCGGCACGTAGAGCGTAGTGAGGTGGTCGAAGCGCTCGGCGTGGTCCAGCTCATGGAGCGGCACGCGCTCAACCTGCTGATCGCGCACCACCCACACAGGGTGCTGCGGCGCATACTGGTTCATCAACGTCAACTTCACGTCGGAGGCGATGAGGCGCGAATACACCTGTGCGATCAAGGCTGGCTGATCAGGGTTGAGCGGAGGATGATAGGCTGTGGCAAGCTCCAAGGCATCGTGCACTTGCAGGCCGCGCAGCGGGTCAAGCGCCTCCGTCGCGAAGTCAGGATGCGCAGCGAGCGCCTGCAGGGTGCTCTCAACGAAGCTCACGCCAGCGACAACGCGCACGCTGATCCCGCGCTGGCGCGCCTCAGCAAGGATGAGGCTGCTGGTCGCCTCGCCCACCAGCGGGTGACCCGGCACGGCATACACTACTTCGGCGTCGCGCTCTGCTGCGGCGAGAACAGCGTCAGCGATGGCGCGATACACGCGCTCGAAGTCCTCAGCTTCATCGTAAGTCGCGTCGAAGCTGTGCAGCGTCAGGTGATCAGGAAGCGCATCCACGGTTGGATGTCGGCGTGTGCGCAGGTAGAGCTGCTGCGTTCGCTGAAGCACCGACCATGCCTCGCGCGTGAGCAAGGCAGGATCACCAGGACCGAGACCAAGCAGGATGATCACGAGAAGCTCACCGCAACCTTAAAAGCAACAACAGCTTGCCTACGGGGCAGCGCAGGCAAGACTACAATTTTCGAAATCCCGCGGCAACGTGACTGAATTATAGCCACCCGCGATCCTCAATTGTGAAGGAGCTATTGAACGATGACGGTTGTGAGTGGAAGTGCAAGCTCGCCCTCAGTGGCGCCAACTGCAGCGCGCAATAAGCGCAAAAAGATAGACATCCCATACGAGCGCTGGCCCAACCGCCTGCGTCGCGCCGTCAAGAGCTTCATCAAGATCACGTTGCTGATCAGCCTCGCGGTCACGATTTACATGCTCGCCACCATTGACGACGTATCGCTCAACATCTTCTTCACCATCCTCGGTCAGCTCATCCAGCTTGCGCTCTACGTCGTCACCATTCTGTTCAGCATCATCCTACAGTTCGGCTTGATCTTCTGGTTTCTCTCGCGCCCTGATGCCGAGATCATCCGCCCAGGCGACGACACCACAGTGACCTTTGACGATTACTGGGGTCAGCCGCAACTGGTCAAATTGGTCAAGCAGTGGATGAGCCTGCTGCGCGACCGCAAGGAATTCGAGAAGATGGGCGGGCGCTACATCAGCGGCTTGCTGCTCTACGGACCGCCAGGCACGGGCAAGACCATGCTCGCCAAAGCTATCGCTGGAGAGTCGGGCATGGCGTTCATCAGCGCGCAGGGCACCAGCTTCCAAGGCATGTTCTGGGGCATGGACATCCTGCGCGTGCTGCGCTTCTGCAAGTGGGCACGCGACTTGGCGAAGAAGTACGGCGCCTGCGTGGCTTACATTGACGAGATTGACGCTGTGGGCATGAACCGCGGCGGCGTGCGCGGCAGCGGTCCGATGGTCGGCAGCTTCACTGGCTTCGGCTTGGGCATGTTCGCGCTCTCCACTTTGCTCAGCCAGATGGACGGCATGAACAAGCCCACGCGCAAGGAGAAGTTCCTGCGCCGCGTGTATCGCTTCTTCGGCAAGGAATACAAGCCCAAGCGCGATTGGCACGTGATCTGGATGGGCAGCACCAACCGCCCAGACGTGCTCGACCCTGCGCTTACGCGCTCGGGGCGCCTCGACACCAAGATCGCTGTTGACCCGCCCGACCGCGCCAGCCGCCGACAGATCATCGAAGGCTACCTGCGCAAGATTGCTCACGACGAGACGGTGGACGTGGAAGCGATTGTCGCCGACACAGCCGGCATGACGCCAGCTGACATCGCCGGCGCGATCACTAAAGATGCAGTGCGCATCGCGTTCTTCGAAGGACGCCGCAAAGTCAGCCAGAAAGACATTGACCGCGCGCTGATGGAGCAGACGCTCGGCATGGAGGCGCCCATCGAGGAGATGGATGAGCATCAGCGCCGCGTGCTCGCCTATCACGAGGCTGGGCATGCCGTGGCACAGTACTATGTGATGCCTGACCAGAAGATCGTGCGCGTCACCATCGTGCGCCTCACCACTGGCTCGCTCGGGCACGTGATGCCCGTGGACACCGTTGACCAGCATGTTGAGCCAGTGATGCGCTATGCCTACGAGATCATTGTAGCGCTGGCAGGGCGCGCAGCGGAGAAGATTCTGACTGGCGAGATCTACAACTCGGTCGGGGGCGACTACATGACTGTGCAGCGCAACCTGTGGTTGATGGCGCGCACAGGCTTTTTTGGTCCTGCGCTGGCAATGAAGGCGACCAACGAGACGCTGCTCGGCGAGGACGAGCGCCTTGCGCGCTACTGGCTGCAGATGGAGGAGATCACCGAGCAGCTCCTACGGCGACACTGGCGCGAGGTTACTGCGCTGGCAGAGGAGCTGTTGGCGAAGAGCACCCTCAACGGCAAGGAAGTGGTGGAGATCATCGAGGCGAATCAGTCGCCTGAAGCGCTGCGTGAAGAGCAAATCATCCCGCGCACGCTGGCTGCGATGCGCGCCCAAGCACTTGCCGAGGTGCGCCGCGGCACTTCATCGCTCCAGCCGACTGCGTTAGGCGCTCCGAGCACTGCCAATGGTCACGCGCCGGAGGAAGAGGAAGTTGTCATCATCAACGGAACATCAAACGGCATGCACTCTGGGAGCCAAGCTGCCGCAAGCAACACGCAACCGACGGAGTAAGTGCGATCATCAGCTCAGTGAGAGCTGACCGGCTTAGCCAGGTCGGCTCTC
>JANWUW010000015.1 GCA_025057935.1 Thermoflexales bacterium | reverse complement strand
GCTGCGCGCTTTGTGGTGCTGCTCGGCGTGGTCAGCCTCTTTGCTGACATGACCTACGAGGGCGCGCGCAGCGTCAGCGGTCCATTTCTCTCTGCGCTTGGCGCGAGCGCCACTGCTGTGGGTGCGATTGTCGGCGCTGGCGAGTTGGCAGGCTACGCCCTGCGCCTCGTTGCCGGCGTGCTCGCCGATCGCACACGGCGCTACTGGCTGTTGACCTTCGTCGGTTATACCGTCAACTTGCTCGCTGTGCCGCTGCTGGCGTTGGCGGGTCGCTGGGAGGTGGCAGCGGCGCTGTTGCTCGTGGAGCGCGTTGGCAAAGCGCTGCGCACCCCGGCACGCGACGCAATGCTTTCGCACGCTACCCATCTCACCGGACGCGGCTGGGGGTTCGGTCTGCATGAGGCGCTGGATCAAGTTGGCGCAGTGGCAGGCCCCCTATTGGTTGCAGCCATCGTGGCGTCGCAGCAGACATACCGCGAGGCATTCTTGGCGTTAGCCGTGCCAGCCGCATTGGCGCTGAGCGCGCTCGCCACAGCGCGCTGGCTCTACCCAAAGCCATCAGCGCTCGAACCAGCCGCAGCCTCGCTGCAGGGCAAACAGCTGCCGCGCGCTTTTTGGTTTTACCTGCTCGCTGCTGCGCTGGCAGGTGCAGGATTCGCCGATTTTCCGCTGGCGGCTTTCCACTTCGAGCGCGCCGCGCTCTTCTCGCCTGCAACCATCGCCCTGCTCTATGCATTGGCGATGGCAACCGACGCGGTCGCTGCGCTCGTCTTTGGTCGGTTGTTCGACCGCTGCGGGCAGCCGGTGCTTGCGGTCGCGAGTGCAGTCGGCGCGATCAGCGCGCCGCTAGTGTTCTCTGGAGCAGCAGCGCTCAGCATCGCTGGCGTGGTGGCGTGGGGAGTGTGCATGGGCGCGTATGAATCGGTGCTGCGCGCGGCGGTGGCTAGCTTTGCGCCTCCGGAGGCGCGCGGAGCAGCCTACGGCGTTTTCAACGCGGGCTTCGGCGTAGCATGGTTTCTCGGCAGCGCTGCGATGGGTGCGCTTTACGATCGCTCAGTGCTGGGCATGGTGATCTTCTCCGCATTGCTGCAGGCGCTTGCTGCCGTGGCAATGCTGCGCACAAGTCGCTCTGCAGATTGATGCCTCCGACTTCACCAGCGCGTTTCTTCGCTGCCTTCGGCAGGACTGAGCTCAGTCACTTCACCAGAATCGCCAATGACGTAGAAGCGGCGCGGCTGTGGCTGCAGGCTTGGCGCAGGGAAGAGCAGACCTTCGACGCCACGACCGACCGACCAAGTGCTCGTGCGATCGATCTGCACCAGGGGCTGCTGAAACACGGGCGCTGTGGCTGATGCACGCTCGCGGCGCATCGCAGCCCACATCACCAGCGCAACCGTGGGCGCTGTGACCAGCGCGCCGATCATCACACCCATTAGCATCGCCACCATCACCGCGCTTAGCTGCGCGCTGATGCCAATGCCGAGTGCAATCATGAACCCTATCAACCCGACTCCGAATGCGACACTCAGTCCGCGCATAGCTTTACCTCAGATCACATCAGGGTAGGCTGCCTGGAAGCGAATGCAAGTTGCGCCGCTGACGGCGATGAAGTCGCCACTGCCGAGCAGGCGCTCGGCGTTGGTACCTCCGCGCCCCGCTGCGACACGCGCATCTTCTGGGCTGGCAACGCGCCCAACGAGCCGCAGGGGAAGGTTTGCCTTAAGCAGACTGCCGATGGCGCGCGCGGTTGGCTTCTGCGTGCACGCGAGAAGATGCACGCCGACCTCACGCCCACGCTGCGCGATCCGTGTGAGCTGTTCGACAACGCCGCTGCCGCCTGTTTGGCAAACATCCGCCAGCTCGTCCACATACACCAACACACGTGGATTCGCTGCATCGTGAGGTGTGCGCTGTTCCATTACTTGCACCACCCGCGCGATCACCGATTGCGCCTCTTCGGGGGCACGCGCCACTGGAAGCAGCAAGTGACGGCGCACTGCTTGAGCAAAGGCATCCTCCTCGTGCTGCTTGGGGTCAATCACAACCAAACCAAACTGACTCGGACGATGCCGCGCACATAGGCTGAGCACGATGCTGCGCGCAAGCACGGTTTTGCCGCTGCCGGTGGCGCCAGCGATGAGGATGTGCGCGACTTCCGGCGCAGCAAGGTTCGCCATCAACACCGAGCCGTCCTCCGCCAAGCCAAGCATGGCTGTATGCATTGGGGCTTGGCGAGCGCGCTGCAGAAGCTGCGAGAGGCGCACCACGCTGCGCTGTGTGCGCGGGATGTGCACAGCGAGGTGCTCGCCGCTTTGAACAAGGCGCACGTTAGCATTGCCAAGCGCCAGCGCAAGATCGGCTTGCAGCGCCTTGAGCTGACTCACGCGCGTGCCCGGCGCAGGGCGCAGCAACATCTCCACAAAGCCGGGCAGCACGCGACCGCCCACCACAACTGCGGGCGCGCGTCGCTCGCGCAGCACAGCTTCGATTCGGTCGGCAGTCGAGGCAAGCTTGCGATACATTGCGTCGCTCCATTACTTCGGCGTCTGGTCTTGAACGTTTGTTCAAGATTATCTAGAACACACGTTCAATCGTCAAGTGGCTCTTGCGAAATGTGGGAAATTTGGGATTGCAGTGGTGCGATGTATTCAGAAGGCACTGCGACAATTGACCTCCGCATTGCTTGAGCAGCTTTACACCACTTGGGCGTGGGCATACGACTGGGTAGCCGCGGTTGTCTCGCTTGGCGAGTGGACGGATTGGGGGCGCTGTGCTCTGCGCTTTGTGCCGCCAACAGCGCGTGTGTTAGAGATAGGGCACGGACCTGGACATCTCTACTTGGATTTGCGCTCGCGCGGTCATTGGATCGTTGGCGTGGATCGCTCATGGCAAATGGCGCGCCGTCTGCGACAGCATGCCTTGCACGCTGGGTTTGGCGCGCCGCACAATGTTCAGGCGGATGCACGCGCTTTGCCGTTTGCTGCCCAGTGCTTTGATGCCGTGATCTGGACTTTCCCCACGTCTGCCATCTTTGACGCAGCGACGCTCACTGCCATCCGCCGCGTCTTGCGGCCGAACGGGGTTTGTGTGCTTGTGCTCTCAGCCGAGCTGAGAGGGAAGAGCCTCGGCGCGAGCGCAGTGCGCGCACTGTATCGCGTCACAGGGCAAGCGCAGCTTGATCAGCACGCCGTAATGCAGTGCTTCGCTGCGTCGGGCTTCGCAACGCGCCATCACATTGTGCCCACGCAGCGCGCTTTCGTCTCTGTTTGGGTGCTCACGCCGCAGTAGAGGCAGTGAGCGCTTCAGGATCAAAGATTGGCGCGCTGCACGTCGTGCCCTTACAGCGGAAAGCAACCGGTCGGCGCTGCACAGGATAACCGCGTGCAGCGATGTGAGATGCATCGCGTTCTGCATGTAGCAGGTGCACTACACGCCAAGGCGCGTAGGGGAGATGCGCTGCGCGCGCCCAGCGTGCAAGTGTTTCGTCTGAGTCCGCGACGATGGCGATCTCGTCGGGCAGGTGGGCTGCGCGCCAAACGGCAAGCGCGTATGCAGCCGCGTGCTCTCGATAGCGGCGATACTCCTCAGCGAAGACCGCGAGGGCTTGCCGCGCCATCTCGCGCCATTCAGGGGCGTCCGCAAGAAAGCTCAGCGTGAGCAGGGCTTCTGCGATTGTGCTGTTGTCGGTTATGGGCTGGATGCGTACGCGCAGCAGCCCCTTGCTGTTCTCGTTAGCCGGTGTGTCGCAGAAAGCCCCGTTGGGCGCGCGTAGGTGCTGCACCGCGAAGCGCAGCACACGCTCAGCAAGCGAGAGCGCCTCTGCGCGTAGCTCGGGCAGGTGCTGCGCGAGGTCGAGGCTAGCTTTGGCGAGCGCAGCCTGGTCGCCGAGCAAGCCGCGCAGCGTCGCAGGGCTGAATGTTGCTTCTGCGGGGATGAGCGAATGCACCACGCAGCCGTCTTCCTGCACGCACATGCGCGCTAGCGTGTGCCACACGCGCAGCGCCAGCTCCGCTAGCGCTGGGCGCTCTAACACAACGCTCACCTCGAGCAGCGCAGAGACCATCAGCGCGTTCCAGTCGGTGTAAAGCCGCCAATCGATGAAGGGCGGCGCGTGTTGGGCGCGCTCGACGCGCGAGAGCATGTAGTAATGCTCGTCTGCATCTTGGCTGCCTGCGAAGTACGTGGCGCGCGCGTCGTCGTGCAGAAGCGTGCTCTGCAAGTACTCCAGCGCGCTATGCACAACGCCAAGCAGGGTTTCCGCTTCGGCGTGCTTGCCGGCGAGCTGGCAGCATTGCGCTGCGCGCGCGTAAAGCGGAAGCAGACGCGCGTGGTCTTCGAGCATCTTCTCAAAGTGCGGCACGCTCCAGTCGGGCGTGGTGGAGTAGCGAAACCAGCCGCCGGCAACGCGGTCATACATGCCGCGCGTGCCCATGGCGATTAGCGTTTGCACCACCATGTCCAGCAGCGCCGTGTCGCCGCTCTGGTGATAGCGCGCCAGAAGCAGCGCCCATACATCGCTCATGGGAAACTTTTGCCCGCCGCCGAGTCCGCCGTTGCGGCGGTCGTAGTTGCGCGTGATGAGAGTGAGCACAGTGTTGTTCACCGTCTCGGCATCCAGCGCGGTTGTATCGGGCGGCGGCGTCTCGATGGCTTGCGCGTTGGCCCGCAAGTGCGCCAGCACGTCCTCGCGTTCATTGTGCCAAACCTCGACCACGCGCGGCAGCAGTTGGCGCATTTGTGCCGGCGCGAGGTAAGTTGCGCCGTAAATCAGTTCGCCGTCGGGTGTGAGGAAGCACGTGGTGGGCCAGCCGCCCATGTTGTAGCGCGCGTTGATGTCGGGGCGCTGATCGTTGTCTACGCGGATGGGGATGAAGTGCTCGTTGATGTAAGCGGCGATCTGTGGGTCGTTGTAGACGCCTGTGTGAACAGGATCGCCGGGGATGCCGCGATCCATCACGTGGCACCAATGGCACCAAACGGCGCTGATGCCTAGGAGGATCGGCTTATCTTGCGCCTTCGCCTCGGCGAAGGCTTCATCGCCCCATTCGCGCCAATGCACGAGCGTCCCATGTGTCATGGAACTTGATTGTAGGAAAGCCTGGCAGGTGCGCGCTGCGTTCTCAAACCCGCTGCTCAGGCGATGTATTCCGCGTCGGGCGATCGCAGGTCTTCGTCAATGCCGTAGAGCCGATCGAGGCTCAGCTCTGGCGCGACTGTCTCTGTCGAAGTGAGGGTGAGCGCGGCAGCGCGCAAGCCGAGCTGCAGCGCGTCGCTGATTGAGAAGCCGTTCAGCATGCCAAAGATCAACGTCGCTGTGAGCGCATCACCGGCGCCAGTGGTGTCCACGATGTTAACGCGCAGTGCCGGAAACTGACCGCTCTCCGACTCTGTGGCGTAACAAGCGCCGCGTTCGGCTTGGGTGATCACAGCAATCTTCACGCCGCGCCGCACGAGCTGCCGCGCGGCAAGCAGCGCATCGTCGGATGATCGGATCTCGAAGTCGCCAAGCAAAGCTTCGGCTTCGCTGATGTTGGGCGTGACCACATGCAAGTGGTGCAAGTAGGGTCGCAGCGCGCTGGCAAGCACAGCAGAGGTAGGGTCTACGCAGATTGGCTTGTTGTAGCTCTGCGCGAGGTGAATCGCAGTGCGCAGCGCCTCATCGCTGAGGTTGAGGTCCATGGCGACGAGGGCGCAATCGCGGAAGGCATCGCGGTGCATGCGCAGATAGTCAGGCGTGATGTGGCGCAACACGCGCAAGTCGTCGAGCGCAAGCAGCATGTCGCCTTGGTCGTCCAGCGCGGCGAGGTAGGTGCCAGTGGTCTCATCCTCGATCACCAAGGCGCGAGAGACATCAATGCCAGCTTCGCGGGCGCTCTCGAGCAGGTCTTCTCCAGCGTAATCATCACCCACAGCCGTGAGCAGCGTGACGGGCACGCCGAGGCGCGCTAGGTTCTCCGCGATGTTGCGCGCGACCCCACCAAAGCTAGTGCGGATGGCTGCCGTGTTCGAGGAGTGCATCACTGGCGGATGCACCATTCGCCCTTTGATGTCGAAATTCGCCGCACCGATGACTAACACGCGGTCGCTCATACGTTCTTCGCCTCCTATGTTGTTGACGCTTGGAGCTGGCTACGCGCCTGCGAGTGCCAGCGCGAGCGCGGCAAGTAGTCCTAGCATGACTGCGTGGGTAAGGACAGCGCGCCTTGAGATGCTGTCTGTGAGCACGAGGCGCGAAAGCCCCACGGCGAAGTGGAAGATGCCCAGCAGCATGAGTCCTGCGCTCAGGTCGCTGATGTTCCAGTAGTTCATCGCCCAGGTCGACTGCCCTACTGCCCACGCCGTGGTGAGCGCGTAAACCACGGCGCGCTTGGCGGGGATGCGCTGAGACACAAGCAGATCCACCGCAATCGCAAGCGCGACCAACAGCGTCGCAGTTGCGCTAACGAGGCTGCGCTCGCGGATGCCGTAGATCAGCGTGAACGAGGCGAAGGCGATGAGGTAATTGGCAAACAGCACAACGTTGCGCGCGAGTGTGTGTTGGTTAGGCTGTGGCGAAAGCGTGTAGTACTCGGCGAGGGTCAACGCGCTGATCAACAGCGTCCCGAAGAAAAGCGTGGCTATCCAGAGCGCCCAGCTCTGCGCTTGCCCAAGCGCCAGTGCCACCCAGAATGCGGAGAGCCCCGGCGCTATCCAGAATGGGAACAACGCCTGCACCTCGCCAGCGCGAACGAGTGGATGCGCGCGCAGCGTCCAATCTGCCCCGACAACAGCGAGCACGGGGAGACACAGGAGCAGCAGCGTCTCGGCATTGAGCGTGATGAACAATGGAGCACCCAGCGCTTGGAGCTGCAAGCGTCGTGTCGGCAGCGCCACCAGCGTCAGGAGTATTGGTGTCAGCGCGAGCAGTGCAGCCACGACTGAGACCCGATTGGCAAGCAGCAGGCGGTCTTCGGGCGTGGTTTCAGGCAGGGCGCGTTGTGCAGGCAGCACCATCTGGGATGCAAGCGGGATTGTACTTGCGCTTTGCGCGAGTGCGTGTTGAGAGGCGCGAGGGTGAGCGTTCGCTGCTTCTGCATCTGTAGGCAGTGCACGGGCTTCTTTGCGTTGTCTCGACAGCGGCATCGCGAGCTGCTGTGTGACGACCGGCGAATCTCGAGGCTGAAACAGGCGTGAGGCATGTTCTCAAGGCGGCGACACAAAGACCTCTTGCCCTGGGCGCAGCCTCGTGCAGCTTTCGGGGGTGAGTTCGTTCCACCCTAAGAAGTCACGCAGCCGAATCTGGAAGCGCTGTGCGATAGATGAACAGTTGTCACCTGCTTGCACGGTGTAGGTTTGGCGCGCGGTTGCCGCAACTGTGGCTGCAGGCGAAGGCATGGGTGTCTGGAGGAGCGGCTCTGCCGGCGTCGATGTCGGCAGCGGTGCAGTGGGAGAGGGCATGGTTGCTGATGGTGCTTGGCTCTCGCCGTGCACTTCGCTCGTTGGCGGCTCGGGCGTTTCCATGGGAAGCGCGGTGGGCTGGGAAGAAATGCCTAGCCAGTCGAGAGGCAGAGCGCTGCTGAGCAGCAGTGCTCCTGCGCCCGCCAACAAGGCTGCGACAAGCGTGAGGAGAAGAAACACGCGCAGCCTAGCGCGCTGCGCGCGACCACTTGGTGCGAAGGTGGGAATGTTTACTGCCGGCTCAGTGGTGCGTGTCGGTGCTCCATCACGTTGCCTACTCGGAGAAGGCTGTGCGGTGACTCTAGGGGATGTCGCGCGTGCGGGAGTGGTTTCGAGCGGAAAGCCGCACATTTCGCAATGCGTTGCCAGCTCCGCGTTGAATGCGCCACATGAGGGGCAACGCTTGCGGTGCTTAACTTTGGTTTTCATGAGCGCAGATGCGTTGCTGAGATCGGCAAAGCTCGCTCTCCTTGCGCAGCTTTGGGGTGCAGGAAGAGCACGGATTTGCCTCCGATGCGTGCAGGCTCGTGCTCAACATTGCTCGCGGCAATGCCTTGTTGCACAAGCCGCGTCTTGCAGTATAGCAGATGCACTCGGGCGCATGCGGAGCGTGCTTCTGCTAGATGTGAAGGCGTAGCTGAGCAACAGGGCAGGGCCGAAGCCGGTTGGGCAGGAGATGCGCGCTGCTTGCTGCGACCTAGTGAGCGCTCAATCGCGCTACAATTTGCCTCGCCTGTGGGGCGGTGGCGGAATGGCAGACGCCGAAGACTTAAAATCTTCTGTTGCGCAAGCAACGTGTGGGTTCGAGTCCCACCCGCCCTATTCCTCGCTCATCTCCATCAGCATTGCCTGGCTGTTGATCGGCGGTGCGCCAAGCGGGCGCTGGACGCGCACGTAGCGCCCATCGGGAAGCAACTCCCGCGCCTTCACGTTGTCGCTCAGCCCAAGCTCGAGCACCTCGCGTTTGATTCGCCGCCTGAGCGCAGGGTCGTAGATGGGGAAGATCACCTCCACACGTCGGTCGAGGTTGCGCGGCATGAGGTCAGCGCTGCCGACGTAGATCTCCTCGTCGCCGTTGTTGTAGAAGTAGTACACGCGGCTGTGTTCTAGGAAGCGCCCCACGATGCTCACCACGCGGATGTTCTCGCTCAAGCCGGGCACGCCTGGGCGCAAACAGCAAATGCCGCGTACTAGAAGGTCAACACGCACGCCTGCTTGGGAGGCGCGATACAGCAGATCGATCATCTCTGGATCCACCAGCGCGTTGATCTTGAAAATGAGACGGCCGTTGCCGTGCTGGCGATGGAGCGCGATCTCGCGTTCGATGAGCGCGATGAGGCGCTGGCGCATGTTGATCGGTGCGACGATCAGACTTTGGTAGTTGCGTTGGCGCGAGTAGCCCGTCAGGAAGTTGAACAGCTCGGAGACGTCGCGCCCGATGGATTCGCGGCACGTGAACAAGCCGAGATCGGTATACGTGCGCGCTGTCACCACGTTGTAGTTGCCCGTGCCGAGGTGGACGTAGCGTCGAATCACCCCGTCCGCATCTTGGCGCACCACCATGCACACCTTCGCATGCACCTTGTAGCGGGGCAAGCCATATACCACGTGCACCCCTTCCTCCTCGAGCGAGCGCGTCCACTGGATGTTGTTCTCCTCGTCGAAGCGCGCCTTTAACTCGACCAAGACGGCGACTTGTTTGCCGTTGCTCACTGCTTCCTTCAGCGCTTCTACGATCGGCGAGTCAGCGCCGACACGATACAGCGTCTGTTTGATCGCCAACACATGCGGGTCACGCGCCGCTTGTTGCACAAACGCCACCACTGGCTCGAAGGACTCGTAAGGGTGATGCAGCAGGAGATCGCCGTGGCGAATGCGCTCGAAGAGATCGTCGTAGTCCTCTAGATCGGCAGGGAGTGCTGGGCGCAACGGCGGGTCTTTCAGCGCTGGCAGCGGCAAGCGATGGAGCTGCCACAAGCAACTCAGGTCGAACGCGCCTTTGACCGTCACCACATCCTCTTCGCACACCTTGAGGTTCTCGATCAGAATGCGGCGGATGGTCTCTGGCATGTTGTCTGAGACTTCGAGGCGCACCACACGACCGAAGCGGCGCCCTTTTAGCGAGCGCTCGATCTGCGCACGCAGGTCGTCGGCTTCGTCCTCTTGGATCTCGATATCTGCGTCGCGCGTGACGCGGAACAGATAGGTGCCCTCTATCTTGAGCCCGGGGAAGAGCGTGTGGATGTGCGCTGCGATCACTTGCTCCAGCCATACGAAGTGATGCGCGCAGCCGCCTCTCTCGCTGCCATCCCCAAGCGGCACAAGGCGAGGCAATGTGGGCGGCACTTTAACGCGTGCGAATCGCTCCGTGCCGTGCTCGTCGCGGATGGCGACGGCGAGGCTGAGGCTCAAGTTGCTGATGTGCGGGAAGGGGTGGGCGGGATCCACTGCCAAAGGCGTGAGCACAGGGAACACCGTGCTGCAGAAGTATTCCTCAGCGCGTTGACGCTGCGCAGGGCTGAGCTGCTCCCAATCCAACACGCAAACGCCGTGCTGGGCGAGCAGCGGCCGCACTTCCTCCTCCCACGTGCGCTGATGCTCAAACATCAGCGCGGACACGCGCTGCTTGATATGGGCTAAGGTCTCCTCAGGGGTCAGCCCGTCTGGGCTTGGCGTGCTGATGCCGGAGATCACCTGCGCGCGCAAGCCCGAGACGCGAATCATGTAGAACTCATCGAGGTTGGTGGCGAAGATGGCGAGGAACTTGGCGCGCTCCAGTGGTGGGTTGGTCGGGTCTTGTGCTTCCTCCAGCACGCGGCGATTGAACTCTATCCAACTTAGCTCGCGGTTGAAGTACAGCGCTGCGGGATCGGAGACGCTCATTATGCCTCCCCATTTTAAGCAAGCAAACGCTTCGCGCGGTGAAACAAAAAGGCGCAAGCTTGAGCTATGCGCTTGCGCCTTCTTGGGTTTCGTCGTGCCGCACCTACGCTACGGGCTCTGCCAACACCTCGTGTTGCTCTCCTACCTGACCGTCGCCCTCGATGGTGGTAAAGGTAAGCTTGCCCTCCTGTAGGTCAACGCGCACGCGGCTGTTGTCGCGGACGGTGCCGAGCAAGAGCGCGTCGGAGAGCGCGTCTTCGATCTCGCTTTGCACCAAGCGGCGCAGCGGGCGCGCGCCGTAGTCTGGGTCGTAGCCTTTCTCAGCTAGATAGTCGCGCGCAGCCTCTGTGACCTCCAGGGTGATGTTGTGCTCAGCGAGGCGCTTCTGCACTTTGTTCAGCTCGAGTGTGACAATCTGGCGGATGTGCTCTTTGTTCAGCGGGTGGAATACGATCACCCCGTCTAGGCGGTTTAGGAACTCTGGGCGGAACACGCGCTTAAGCTGCCCGAGCAGCTTCTCCTTCATCTCAGCGAACTGCTGCTCGGCGTCTTTCTCCTCATCCTCTTGCTTCACCTTGAAGCCGAGCCGCGATTCGCGCTTGATCAGCTCTGCGCCGATGTTGCTGGTCATGATGATGCAGGTGTTGCGGAAGTCCACCTTGCGCCCACGTGCATCGCTGAGGCGTCCTTCTTCCATGATCTGGAGCAGCATGTTGAACACCTCTGGGTGTGCCTTCTCAATCTCATCGAAGACCACCAGCGAGTAGGGGCGTCGGCGCACGGCTTCGGTGAGCTGACCAGCATCGTCGTAGCCCACGTAGCCAGGTGGGGCGCCGACTAGGCGCGAGACAGTGTGGCGCTCCATGAACTCGCTCATGTCAAGCACGATCATGGCGTCTTCGCTGCCGAAGAGTTGCTCGGCGAGCGCTTTCGTCAGCTCTGTCTTGCCGACGCCTGTTGGGCCAAGGAAGATGAACGAACCCATTGGGCGCTTGGGGTCTTTCAACCCCACGCGCGCGCGGCGGATGGCTTTGGCGATAGCTTTGATGGCTTCGTCTTGCCCGACGATACGCTTGTGCAGCTCCTCTTCAAGGTGGATCAAACGCTCAGTCTCCGTGCTCGCGAGGCGCTTCAGCGGGATGCCCGTCCACATCGAGACGACCTCGGCGATGTCTTCGGCGGTGACCACGACGCCTTCGGTCTCTGGGTTGTAGTGGGCGCGCAATTGCTCAATCTCCGCCACCAGTTCGCGCTCGCGTTCGCGCAGCTCGGTGGCTTCCTCATAGCGCCCTTCCGCGTAGAGCGCCTCGCGCTTCTTCTGCGTCTCGCGCAGCTCGCGGAAGGCGCGCTGCAAGTTCACAGACTGCGGCGACTTGTACATGCGCACACGCGAGCTGGCTTCGTCAACGAGGTCGATCGCCTTGTCGGGCAGGTAGCGGTCGGCGACGTAGCGCGAGGAGAGCATCACTGCAGCGCGGATCGCCTCATCGCTGATTTTGAGCTTGTGGTGCGCCTCGTATGCGCCTTTGATCCCTTGCAGGATCTGGATCGCCATCTCGGGCGTGGGTTCTTCTACGTAAACCGGCTGGAAGCGGCGCTCGAGCGCAGCATCGCTCTCGATGTACTTGCGGTACTCGTTCAGCGTGGTCGCGCCGATGCACTGGAACTCGCCGCGCGCCAGCGCTGGCTTAAGGATGTTCGCTGCATCCACGCTGCTGCCGGCGGAACCGGCGCCGACGAGCATGTGCACCTCGTCAATGAAGAGAATGGTGTCGCTGATCTTGACCTCTTCAATGACGCGCTTGAGGCGCTCCTCGAACTGCCCGCGATACATCGTGCCCGCAACAAGCGAGCCAACGTCGAGCTGCATGACGCGCTTGCCAAGCAGCGGCTCGGGCGTTTGCCCGTTCACGATGCGCTGCGCCAGACCCTCGACGATAGCGGTCTTGCCCACGCCAGGTTCACCGATCAGCGCGGGGTTGTTCTTGGTGCGGCGGGCGAGGATTTGGATCACGCGCTCGATCTCGGTCTCGCGCCCAATCACGGGATCAAGCTTGCCCTGCTCGGCAAGCGCCGTGAGGTCTGTGGCGAGTTGATCGAGGGCTGGGGTCTTGGGGCGTTCCTTCTTAAACAATGGTGAAGCTGGAGCGGCGGAGGAGCGCGACTCGGGATGTTCTTGTTGGATGGCGCGCAGCGTTTCTCGGCGGATGCGCTCGGGGGTCAAGCCCATCTGGCGCAGCACGTCAATCGCGACGCCTTCGTTTTGGCGGATTAAACCGAGCAGGATGTGCTCTGTGCTGATGTAGGTGCTGCCGAGCTTGCGTGCCTCCTCGACAGCATGTTCCAGCACCATCTTAGTGCGCGGCGTGAGCTCGGGTTTCTCGGCGGATGCGGATCGGCGCCCAGCGCCAGTCATGCGCTCGACCAGCTCGGTGACGCGATCGGGACGCGCGCCCAGCTCGCGCAGCACACGGCCAGCGATGCCGCTTTCTTCTCTGACAAGCCCAAGCAGCAGATGTTCCGTGCCGATGTAATTGTGCGCGAGGCGATGCGCCTCCTCGGAGGCGATGCGCAGCACTTGCCTTGCGCTCGATGAGAATCGATCTAGCTTTCCGGACACAGCTTCACCTCTTTTCCTCGCCTAATCTTAATACAGGCCTACACCTCTCCATTCCCGTGAGATGGCGATAAGCCTTTGCCTCAAAAAGGCACATAGGGGTGCAGCTCGCACCCCTATGCCATCTTCGCTAGGATTCATCCTCGCCTTCAGCAGGCGGCGCGTCCACAGCGACGTCCATGCTGGGCGCCCTGTCTCCTGGTTCCGCCGACTCAGCGGGTTCTGCTAGGGGCGGCTCAGTGCCCTTCGACTGAAGGGCTTGCAGCACGCTGCGCTCGAGCTTCCAATCCAAGTCCGCGAACTCCGCGCGGTTGACGCGGCGCAGGCTAAGCGCCATGCGGCGCTGCTCAGGCTCAATGCGCAACACGCGCAGCGTGACAATCTGACCCTCCTTGATGACCTCGCGCGGGCTGCTAATGGGCTTATCGCTCAGCTCGGAGAGCGGCACAAGCGCCTCGATGCTCTCGTCGCCTTTCAAGCGCACGAAAGCGCCGTGCTTTTGATGAACGCGGAAAACCTCAGCTTCAACGAGCTGCCCAACGCGGTAACGCTTGGTGATGTCTTGCCACGGGTCTGGCTCGAGCGCTTTCAAGCTCAAGCCAATGCGACCGCTCTCGCGGTCGAGGCTGATCACTTTCACAGTGACCTGCTGACCTTCTTTCAGCACTTCGCTCGGGTGCTTCACGCGACCGTGGGAGAGTTCGCTGAGGTGAATCATGCCGTCGGCGCCGCCGAGGTCAACAAACGCGCCGAATTCGCGCACGCTCGTCACCATGCCCTGCAAGACCTGCCCGACTTCGATGGTGCTCAGCAGCCGCTCCTTCTGCAGGGCGCGTGCTTCCTTGCTTGCCGCGCGCTCGCTGAGGATTAAGCGATTGCGCTTGCGGTCAACTTCGATCACCTTGACCAGCGTCTTCTGCCCGATCAGCTTTTGAAAGCGCTGCTCAGGTGGTTGGTCTTCGCTGCCGATCATGCGCTGATGCTCAGCGCTGAGATGTGATGCCGGCAGAAAGCCGCGCAGGCGACCGATCTTGGCAATCACGCCGCCTTTGTTGAACCCAGCAATGGTAACTTCGAGGGCTTCCTGGCGTGCAAACAGGTCCTCGGCTGTGCGCCAGTCCTTCTCTGAAACCGCGCGGCTTAGCGAGAGCACCACGTTGCCATTGGCGTCCTCAGGCTGCAACACGTAGGCGAACACTTCATCGCCTTCTTTCAGGCTGTTGCGCACATCTTTGGGCAGCGCTTCGATGTCCTTGCTCTGGACAACGCCCTCGGACTTGGCGCCGAGTTCGATGTAGATCTCGCGGTCGGTGATGCGCACAATGCGACCGGAGACGAGCTGATCTTTGGCAAAGCGCCCAACTTTGCCTTGGAAGCTCTCCAGCAACTGTGCAAAGTCTTCCCCTCTAACTTCAGAAGGGGGGAACGCTTGGTTCTCCATACTGTTGGACGATTCCTTCGGTGTTGTGGTTCGGCGATTATACCGAGCGCGCAGCAGAGCAGAGGGGGAAAAGTTCGCTAGCGGCGGATTCGGCTCTCCGCCGCCTTCGGTGGCGCGGCGCTCAACGTGCGCTGCGGGGCGAGCAAGCTTTTAGCAGCGGCAAGGTCGAGCAACGTCCAGCGCGCAAGTCGTCAAGCAGGGCTGAGCCGAGGAGCCCAAGCGCATCTTTATGCGCGGAGTTGGTCTTCTTCGCAGGCGAGGCGCCCACCAGTTGGCGAGCACTGCCAGCTTTGCATCCATCGGCCTGATGTCTGCCCCTCAAATCAAAGACGCATGTGCTATTGGTGGCGACACCATAGCTCAGCCGTACTTCGGTGGCGCTCATCGGCTGTGATGCGCCAGAGCAATCCCAGCGGCTGCATGTGTTGCCTTCCGCCTAGAGCTGAGTGGAGACTAATGAGCATGCAGTGAGGTGTGTGAAATCGGCTGCGGCTGGTGTTCAACGAGATTCCGGCTTGAAGCAGATGCTGGTTGAAAGTTGAACTGTTTGGGCGGGACGACCCAGACGCGGAGTGGGAAGAAGCGGGGGAGGTATGGTGAGGACAACATGAACTCCTGCGCTACACAACCACCTCGCAACGCTTCTACACGTCACGAAAAGCACTACATTCGTCCGCCAGCTTATCACGCGGCACGACCAGAGCGCGACCTGCGAACGGAGTAGACGTGGTTGTTCTTGCCCTGTGGGTGTAAGCAGCTGGTCGAGCTTGACAGCGGCATTGTCGTTGGCGGGCGAGTAGGGAAGGTATGGCGGTGGTACCCATCGACAAGGTTGACCTCGTTAGCCGCCAATTGCAGGCTCACGCGCCGAGCGCGCCCGATCGCCTAAGCTGCTGATTGCGCTGCGGCTTGCTTGCTGCGCTCCACCTCTTCTTTTGCCACCCAGCATGCGACGAAGTGCCCGGGACGCAGCTCCTCAAA
>JANWUW010000026.1 GCA_025057935.1 Thermoflexales bacterium | reverse complement strand
CCCCGCAGCCACGTGAATTTGGATACAATCGTTGCGTGCACACTGTTCGCCGCAGTGTGCGCTGCCCAAACTCACGGCAACGCCACGACAACGGAGGCAGAGGCATTGGCAGAGTTTGCAGTCGAGCTGCGCGACGTCACGAAGGTGTTCGGCGACGTGGTCGCGGTGGATCACGTCTCCATGGCGGTGCGCCCGGGCGAGTTCTTCGCCATGCTCGGTCCCTCTGGCTGCGGCAAGACCACTTCGCTGCGGATGATCGCTGGCTTCGAGCGCCCCACCAGCGGCGAGATCTACATTGACGGCAAGCCCATGGGCAACACGCCACCTTTCCGGCGCAACGTCAACACCGTCTTCCAATCCTACGCTCTGTTTCCACACCTCACCGTCGAGCAGAACATCAGCTTTGGCTTGGAGATGAAGGGTGTGCCGCGCGATGAGATCAAGCGGCGCGTGCGCGAGGTGCTTGAGCTAGTGCGCTTACCGCACATGGCAAACCGCTACCCGCGCCAAATGTCCGGCGGTCAGCAGCAGCGCGTGGCACTGGCGCGCGCTCTGGTTAATCGCCCGAAGGTGCTGCTGCTCGACGAGCCGCTTGGTGCGCTTGACGCAAAGCTGCGCAAGGAGATGCAAATCGAGCTGAAGAATTTGCAGCGCGAAGTGGGCATCACCTTCATCTTCGTCACCCACGACCAAGAGGAAGCGTTAACGATGAGCGACCGCATCGCGGTGTTCTCCAAAGGGCGCGTGTTGCAAATTGGCACGCCGCTGGAAATTTACGAGCGCCCTGCCAATCGCTTCGTCGCTGACTTCATCGGCGAGACCAACTTCCTCGACGGCATCGTGAAAGAGGTCAATGGCGAAATGGCGGTGCTCGAGGTCAACGGGCGGAGGTTTGTCGGGCGTGCGGGCGAAGGCGTGCGCCCCGGCGTGCGCGCCTCGCTCTCCGTGCGCCCGGAAAAGCTGCAACTGCTCGATCAGCCCACCACTAGCCCGAACTGCTACGAGGTCACAGTCAGCTCCGTCGCCTACGTCGGCTCGGATACGCGCGTGATCGTGCGCCTCGGCGATCAAACGATTGACGTGTGGGAGCAGAACTCGGTGAGCACGCTCGACCCTAACTACTTCTTCGGTCCCGGCGAGCGTGCGTGGCTGTCGTTCCCGCCAGAGAATGGCTTGATCCTTGTGGACTAAGCGCCATGCTGCAGGCACTCCGCGAGCGCCCTGCCCTGCGCATTGCTGCCTTGATGGCACCGGGCGCGTTTTGGCTGCTGCTGTTCTTCCTCGCGCCGCTCACCATCATGGGCGCGATCAGCTTCCTCTCGCGCGACGCGCAGGGCTTTCCCGCATTGCCCTACACCCTTGAGAACTACTGGACCATCGTGCGCGACATTCGCTTCGCGCCAAGCCTCTCGCTAGAAGGCGGCTTACAGGTGCGCCTCTTCGAAGGGCTCTACCTCGATTTGCTCTGGCGCTCGATCTGGCTGTCGCTGATCAGCACGTTGATCACGCTGCTGCTTGCTTTCCCGGTCGCGCTGTTCATGGCACAGTTGCCAAAGCGTTACCGCAACCTAGCGTTGTTTGCGGTGATGATCCCATTTTGGACGAACTTCTTGGTGCGCACATATGCGCTGCAGTTCATGCTGCGCGCCAACGGTCCGATCAACACGGTGTTGCGCAGCCTCGGCTTGCCGCCGTTGGAGCTGATCTTCACGCCCACTGCGGTGATGATCGGCCTCGTGTATGGCAACCTGCCCTTCATGATCCTGCCGCTGTACACCTCGCTGGAGAAGTTCGACTGGACGATGATGGAGGCAGCCCACGACCTTGGCGCGGACACGTGGCGCGCCTTCACGCGCGTGATGCTGCCGCTGATCTCGCCCGGGCTAGTTGCCGGCTCGATCCTTACCTTCGTCCCTGCCATTGGCTCTTACATCACCGTTGACTTGATGGGCGGCGGGCGCACCAACTTGATCGGCTACTCAATTGCCCAGCAATTCAGCGCTAGCGTCAACTGGCCCTTTGGCTCGGCGCTGGCATTGGTGATGATGGTCATCGTGACCATCGCGGCTGTGCTGTACTTCCGCAGCAGCCGCGGCATGCAGCGCGCCGTGATCTAGCGCCATGTCCACCGACACCTCGGTCATCTTCCTTGGCGAACGCGAATCCGCACGACCACGCGTGCGCGAAGCAGCGCGCCGCCCCTCGCTCAGCCGCTTTGCGCTCACCACCATCGCGCTGCTCACCTTCGCCTTTCTCTACGTGCCCATCCTAGTGCTCATCGCCTTCTCGTTCAACAGCGCGCGCACGGGTGCCGCTTGGCAAGGGTTCACGCTGCAGTGGTACGCGCGCTTGTTCAACAACCCGCGCATTCTCGATGCCGCGTTGAACAGTTTGATTGTCGCCGTCGTCGCTACGATCGGCGCAGTGGTGCTCGGCACGCTGATGGCGATGGCGATGGAGCGCTACCGCTTCCGCTTTCAAGCGTTCTGGGACAGCTTGCTCTACATGCCGGTGATCATCCCGGAGATCGTGATGGGCATTTCGCTGTTGCTCTTCTTCGCCTCCATTCGCCTCGAACGCGGGCTGCTTACGCTGATCATCGCGCACATCGCGTTTTGCATGCCGTTCGTGTATCTCACCATGCGCGCGCGGCTGGCGGACTTCGACCGCTCTCTCGAAGAAGCTGCGCAAGACCTCGGCGCCGACGAATGGACAACGTTTCGGCGCATCACGCTGCCGCTGCTCATGCCGGGCATCATCAGCAGCGCGCTGCTGGCGTTCACGCTCTCGCTGGATGATTTCGTGATTTCGTTTTTCGTCACTGGCGTGGGGTCGCAGACCTTGCCAGTGTATATCTGGGGGCAGATCCGGCGCGGCATCACGCCCGAGATCAACGCTGTCTCCACGCTGATGCTGATCTTGTCGTTCGTGCTTGTCACGCTCTCGCATGCCATGCAGCAACGCACGGGCGCGCGATAGCGCATAATTCCCACAACGCGAAAAACCGAGAGAGGAGAGCAAAGCGATGAACCGACGTGCATTCTTAAAGCTCAGCTTTGGCTTGGGCAGCATGGCTGCGCTTGCCGCGGCATGCGGCGGCCAACAAGCGACTGCTCCCTCTGGCGAAAGCGCGCCCACTACAGCGCCAGCCGAGGAAGCCCTAGCGCGATCCATCAGCTGGTACAACTGGGGTGAGTACGTCGCGGAGAGTGTGCTCGAGAAGTTCAAGCAGGAGTTCGGCGTCACCGTCAACGTCGATGTGTATGGCTCGAACGAGGAGATGGAGGCCAAGTTCAAAGCTGGCGGCAACCCAGGCTACGACTTGATCACGCCTTCCGACTACATGGTGGCGAAGATGATCGCCGGCGGCTTGCTGGAGAAGATTAACTTCAACAACATCCCCAACTTTGCGCTCATTGACGAGAGCCACAAGAACACCTACTTTGACCCGACCAACGAGTACTCCGTCGCCTACAACTGGGGCACCACTGGCTTCGTGTACGACAAGACGCGCGTACCCGAACCGATCACGAGCTGGCAACAGGTGATGAACTGGCCTGACTCGCTGCGCGGCAAGCTAGGTCTGCTGGACGACATCCGCGAGACGCTGGCGATGGCGCTGCGCGTGCTCGGCTACAGCGGCAACTCCGACAAGCCCGAGGAGATCAACGCCGCGCGCGATGCGCTGATCGCGCTCAAGCGCCGCGCCAATTTCACGCTCGCCGATAGTCCCGGGACGCGCGCTAGCCTCGTCTCTGGCGATCTCGTAGGCGGCATGGCATACACCACCGACTACGTGCTCGGCAAGCGCGAAAACCCCAACCTCGTCGGCGTGCTCCCTGATCCCGTGAGCACGATCTGGCAAGACAACTTGTGCATCCCCAAGGGCGCGCGCCACAAGGCAACCGCCGAAGCCTTCATTAACTTCCTGTGCCGTCCCGATGTGGCAGCCGAAAACGCCAATGCGATTGGGCTGGGCACGCCAAACAAAGCAGCGCTGCAACAGGGCTTGATCGATCCGGAGCTCACCAACGACCCAGTGGTGTACCCTGACGTGAAAGCCATGGGCAACAAGCTGGAGTACTTGCGCAAGGGCAGCCCTGAGGTGGACGAGCTCTACCAGCGTGCCTTCGACGAGGTAAAGTCGGCGTAGGGCGCTGCGCTGTGAAGTTGAAATGAAGCGCAAGAATCGCTTCTGAACCATCGCAGCCATTCTTCGACGTCGAGCACGCCCTCTCAGCAAGAAGTGCACCGACGCACCCCAAACGATGAGCTGCGCTGCAGGGCGCGCGATTCAAACCTACCCAACGGTATAATCGCTTGCGAGGATGTTGAAGACGTGGGCAACGCTCCGCGTGCATCGGTAGTGCGACACCTGCCAGCGCGGTGGCACATTGAAACGGTCGCCGCGCCCCGCAACGGAGTGGCTCTCGACGCTGAGTCGGCGAGCGCTGCAGCCCTCGCGCGCCCACGCGCAGGTTTGCCGCTTCGCGAGTTGGCACAGGGCAAGCGCAACACCGTCATCGCACTCGACGCCTTCCCTGCAGACCCGTTGCGCCAAACCTTGCTCCGCGCCATGCTGCGCGAGCTCCAAGCCGAAGCCCAATCGCAGCCCACGCTGCTCCTCGCCGCAGACACCGCGCCCTCGCCTGTTGATCTCCCTGCGGACTTGCGCGCTCAGGTGCGCCTCCTCTGGCACGACCCCCAAGACCAACGCGACCTTGACACCATTGGCGTGTTTGAGGGGATCACTTTCTGGCTTAACTATCACGTTCTCGCTGCCGATCTCCTCATCGCCATCAGCGTGCTGCGGATCGACGATGAGACAACGCATGCAGGGTGCTACCACACGCTCTTGCGTCTGACAGCACGAAGCACACAACGGGATCTGCGCGAAGCGCGCTTCTTCGACGGAAGCGCTGAGAGCGGCACTGAGGTTTCTCTGCTAGAGCGCGCCTTGCACGAGCTAGCGCGGCGCGCGGGTTTGAGCTTTGCCTTAGAGGCGCTGGAAGACGAGCAAGGGCGACTGCTCGCGGTCTTCGCGGGCATGCCTTCTGGAGTGCGCGCGGCAATGCAGCGGCGCATCGCCGAGTTGCGTGAGGCGCCAGTGCGGCACGCTGCCTACGACGCGCTTGTGTTGGCAGCGCCACGACGCCGCCCGCAAAGCTTGTTTGAGGCAGCCTCGACGGTGGTCTCGCAAGGGCTCTCGCCAACGTCCGTATTGGCGCACGATGGCGTGTTGATTGTGCCAGTGACGGGCGACATGGGCGACCAGAGCGCAGCCGCGCAGGCGTTTTACGACGCACTGACAAACGCTGACTCGCCAGAGCAAGCCGTCCACCTGTTGCGCGGGCGCGCGCTGCGCGAGGGTGAGGAGCGTGCCTATCTGCTCGCGCGTCTCATGCAGCGTCATCGTGTAATTGCCGTCGGCGCACCTCACGAACGACTCGCGCGCAACAGCCACTTCATCCCTGCGCGCAACTTGATGGAAGCGCTCGAGATCACCGAGAGCTTGGTGGACCACCCGCCTCGCGTCCTGCTCATCAAGCGCCCCCGCGTGACACGCCCAGTCTTCTCGCCGTTCCTCGCCACACTCGATGACATCCTCGACGCGCATGAGCGCCAACCAAGCAGCAAGCCGATGCGCATCGCCAAGCACTCGTGACGCAGCCTTTGATTCAATTGCTTCGAGGTGAGACAAAACTATGCCACGTAGACCCCGCACGTTTGGTTTTCACACCCTTGCTTTGCACGCTGGGCAGCGCCCAGATCCTGCGACAGGTGCGCGCGCCATGCCGATCTACCAGACCACTAGCTTCGTCTTCGACGACACTGACCACGCAGCGGCGCTCTTCGCGCTGCAGCGCTTCGGCAACATCTACACGCGCATCATGAACCCCACCACAGCCGCGTTCGAAGAACGCATGGCTGCACTAGAGGGCGGACGCGGTGCGCTCGCCACTGCCAGCGGACAAGCTGCCCAGTTCATCACCTTCTTCACCTTGCTCCAAGAAGGCGATGAGATTGTGGCTGCAAAGACGCTCTACGGCGGCACCTACACCCAGCTTGACATCAGCTTCCGCAAGATGGGCATCCACACCACCTTCGTGGATCCCCGCGACCCAGAGAACTTCCGCCGCGCCATCACCCCGCGCACAAAGGCGCTTTACGGCGAGACCATTGGCAATCCGCTGATCAACGTGCTCGACATCGAGGCTGTGGCGCGCATCGCGCACGAGCATGGCATCCCGCTCATCGTGGACAACACGTTCGCCACTCCATACCTCTGCCGCCCTATCGAGTGGGGCGCCGACATTGTGGTGCACAGCGCCACAAAGTTCATCGGCGGGCACGGCACGAGCATTGGCGGAGTGATCGTGGACAGCGGCAAATTCGACTGGGGCAACGGCAAGTTCCCCGGCTTGACCGAGCCGAGCAAGGGCTACCACGGCGTGCGCTTCTGGGAGACGTTTGGCGACTTCGCCTTCATCATGAAAGCGCGCGTCGAGTCTTTGCGCGATATGGGTCCAGCGCTCAGTCCGTTTAACGCCTTCCTTTTCCTACAAGGGCTGGAAACGCTCGGTGTGCGCATGGAACGCCACGTGCAAAATGCCAAAGCCATTGCTGAGTATCTCGCACAACACCCCGCGGTTGAGTGGGTCAACTATCCCTCGCTGCCCGGCAACCCCTACCACGCACTCGCACAGAAGTATCTACCGAAAGGCGCGGGCGCGGTGTTCACATTCGGGATCAAAGGCGGCTTCGAAGCAGCGCGCACGTTCATCGAGCACTTGGAGTTGTTCAGCCATCTCGCGAACGTCGGCGATGCAAAGTCGCTGGTGATCCACCCCGCCAGCACCACCCATGCACAGCTCACCGAGGAAGAACAACGCGCTGCCGGCATCACCCCGGAGATGATCCGCCTCTCCATTGGGCTGGAGGACGTGGAAGACCTCATCTGGGATCTTGAGCAAGCGCTCGAAGCGTCGCAAACTGCAGCGCCGCGACCGCGGCTGTTCCAGATCAACGGTCACGCCAATCCGCTGGCATGTGATCTGCCGCGCCGTGCCTGAGGAACCCCCTCGCGCGGCACACGCAGATGGGCGATGGGCAGCGAACAGTGGTTCGCTTTGCGCAGCGCAGCTGCACTCATCAGCACCACGCTGATCCAGATGCTGGTGATGGCTGCGATCGGCGCCATCTTCGGCATCATCATTGGCAGGCGACCCATGCGGTACGGGGAGGGCGCGCTGTGGGGTGCCGCCTGTGGTGTGGTGTGGTGGCTGAGCGAGTCCGCAATCGCGCTTGCCTTTGGCGTCTCGGCGCTTGCTGAACGCTTGTACCCACTCCGCTTGTTCACTTATTTGGCGTATGGGCTTGCGTTGAGCATGCTCATCGTGCGTCTGAGCCGACGCACGTGAGGCGCGTCACAACGTAAGCGCTTGATCGCATCGATCGCGGTAACCACAACCTTGGCAGCGCGCGGTTTCGGCGTGGGAACGATCAGCGCAGCCTGCGTGTAGTGCCTCACGCATCGCGCGAAGCGTGGCGATGAGCATCTCGCGCAGCCCAGGCGTGTAATCCACTGCAAACTGCCGGTCGGTGTAGCAGATGATGCCGTAGGGCGGCTTCCCGAAGCTCTCTTCGATCAACAAGCAGTACGCGGCTATTTGCATCAGGTGGCTGGCATAGGGCTGCGCAGGCGCACGCGTGCTCTTAACCTCCACGGGCACAACGCCACGCGTCGTCTGCACCAAGTAGTCAGGGCGACCTACAAGCCGATACCGCGGCGAAACAAAGGTGCGCATGTTGGGCTGCCACGCCCTAGTGTCGCTGTAAATCACGCGCCCCATCGGCAGCCCGCTGCGCCGCCAAAGCCATAGCCCGAGCAACAGCGCTAAGCAGCCAATCGCCAACAGCAGCGCGCCAATCGCTAGGCTCATCACAGTGACGTTGGAGTCGTGCCGGCGTCCACAAGCGCTCGTTGTTGCGCTGCGCGCCACTTCGCCAGGCGTTCGGCAATCACGCGCTCATACCCCTCCGTGCTCGGCGTGTAAAACGTCGTGCCGAGGAGACGGGTTGGCAGATACTGCTGCGGCGTCCAATGCCCTTCGAAGTCGTGCGGATAGCGATAGCCTTTGCCGTGCCCGAGCCCGCCAGCATCGCGGCTGCTGTCCTTCAAATGATCGGGCACTTCGTCAGCGGCAGCTTGTTCAGCCACCGCGGCTGCAGCGCGGAAGTAATGCGTTGCCGAGTTGCTCTTCGGCGCTGTGGCGAGGTACAGCGTTGCTTCAACCAGCGGATACACCCCTTCTGGCATGCCCACGTACTCCAACGACTGCGCTGCTGCCGCCGCGACCACTAAGCCCATAGGATCAGCGAGACCGATGTCCTCGCTGGCGAGGATCAACAACCGCCGCATGATGAAGCGTGGATCCTCGCCTGCATGAAGCATTTTCGCCAGCCAATACAGCGCTGCATCGGGGTCGCTGCCGCGCACACTTTTAATGAATGCGCTGATCACATCGTAGTGGACATCGCCTTCCCTGTCGTAGAGCACAGCGCGGCGCTGAATGCTCTCCTGCGCCACGTCGAGATCCACATGGATCACGCCGGATGCATCTGGCGGCGTGGATTCCACAGCTAACTCAAGGGCATTCAGCGCGTGGCGTGCATCACCGTTCGCCATACGCGCCAAATGGCGCAACGCCTCTGGCTCTACATGAACGCTGCGGTTGCCATAGCCCCGCTCTGGGTCGGCGAGCGCACGCTGCAGCAGCGTCAGGATGTGCTCTTCCGTGAGCGGCTGCAGGACAAACAGGCGCGAGCGAGAGAGCAAGGCGCTGTTGACCGAGAAGTAAGGGTTCTCCGTCGTCGCGCCAATGAGGGTAATCGTGCCGTCCTCGACGTGAGGAAGCAGCGCATCCTGCTGTGCCTTGTTGAAGCGGTGGATTTCGTCAATGAGCAGAATGGTGCGCTGCTGGTGAAGCTTGCGGCGCTCACGCGCTTCGCTCACCACGCGCCGAACGTCGTTCACCCCAGCCGTGACGGCGCTAAGCGTCTCAAAGTGAGCGCGGGTGTGCCGCGCGATCACCATTGCCAACGTCGTTTTGCCGCTGCCGGGCGGCCCCCAGAAGATCACCGCGCCGAGCAAGCGATCGGTCTCGATGGCACGGCGCAACAGGCGCCCTGAGCCGATGAGGTGCTCCTGACCCACGATCTCGTCGAGGGTGCGCGGGCGCATGCGCGCTGCAAGCGGCGCTTCACGCTGTTGTTGTGCCTCGGCAGCGTGGTCGAACAGATCGCGCGTCACGAGGTAGATGATACCCGCGCTGCGCCTAACCGATCAGAATCTGCCCTTCGGGAAAAGCGACGTGTCGTTGGCGCCGCGGTGTGGCTAGCGCAGCGACGATGGTGAGCGGACCGAGCCGCCCCCAGAACATCACCACCATCAGCACCGCGTGCCCGATGGGCGTGATCATGTTGGTCGCGCCCAGCGACAGCCCGCAAGTGGCAAACGCCGACACCACCTCGAAAACCGCCCGATCAACCTCGAGCGAGGGATGTGTGATCACCAGCAGGTAAGTGGCAGTGGAGAGCAAGAGCAGCGAGACCACAAACACAGCGACTGCACGACGCAGCGTGTCATGGCTAACAGTGCGCTGCGCCACCTGCGTCTCGGGCAAGCGACGCAAGTAACCCCAAGTCGCAAGCAGCACCACGGCAAACGTCCCAGTCGTGATGCCGCCACCCATCGAAGCTGGTGCTGCGCCAATGAACATCAAGCCGATCAACAAGAGCTGAGCGCCAGGCGAGATATGGTCGAAGTTGGGAAAACCGCTGTAGCCTGCTGTGCGCGCTGAGATCACCTGAAAGAGCGAAAACCCGAAGCGCGCAACTGGCGGCTCATGAGAGATGGCGCCGAGCGAAAGCGTCTCCGCAAGAAAGAAAAGGCTGCCGCCGCCGAAGCTGAGGACGAATGAAAGCAACAGCGTCACGCGCGTGTGCAGCGAAAGCCGGCGCGTCCGGCGCCAAGTGAGCAAGTCGCCGATCACCGGGATGCCTAGCCCGCCGAGCACAATCAACGTCGCCAAGATCGTAAGCGTGATCCCATCGTTAGGTACGCCCGTGGGGAACTCAGGCAAGCCCGCGAACAGATCGAAGCCAGCGTTGCAAAACGCAGAGATGGCATGGAAGAACGCGTAGAGCACCACGCGCTCTTCGCTGAGGGGCAACGTGTTGCGCCAGTGAAGCCAGAGCGCCAACGCCCCGCAGCTTTCCATGATCGCCACGGCGATCAAAGCGCGACGCACCAGCCGCACGATTTCCGCCGCGCTGAGCAAACCGAGCGCATCGCGCAGCGCCAGCCGATCATCCAGCATGACCTGTCGCCCCACCAGCCTCAAGATCACCACAGCGAGCACCATGAAGCCAACGCCGCCGATCTGGATCAGCACAGCAAGGACGATTTGACCAAAGACCGTCAGGTCGCGCCCTGGCGCGATGATGGACAAGCCTGTGACGGTGAGCGCGGAGACCGCGGTGAACACGGCTTCCTCAAGCGAAAGCGGTCGCTGCGCTGCGAATGGCAAAGACAGGATCAGGGTGCCGAAGAGGACAAGGAGAGCTAGCCCGATCACCAGTCGCAGGGGAATGGACATGGTCGCCCATAGGCTAAGGCGACCGACTGGTGTGCGCATCGAGGGCATCACTGCTAGTCGCTGCGCGCGCAGCGCTCGATCTCCTGCGCGCTACCCAACACCACAAGCACGTCGTCGGGTTTAAGCACCGTATCTGGCGCTGGCGTGACAATCACGCGGTCAGCACGCCTGATCGCAAGCACATTGATACCACGCTTGCGCAGCTCCGACTTCCCCAGCGGCTCGCCAACCATGCTTGGCGGGGTGCACATCTCCATCACAGCGTAGCCCGGTCCCAGCTCCAATTGACCCAACATGCCTGGGTTGAGCAGCTCGAGTGCCAGCCGCTGACCTGCCTCATGCTCAGGGAGGATCACGCGCGTGGCACCGACTTTAAGCAAAATGTCGCGCTGGCGTGTGGTCAGCGCTTTGCAGATCACATTGGGAACGCCCAGCTCGCGCAACGCGACAGTAGTCATGAGATTCGCCTCGAAATTTGAGCCTATCGCCACGATCACCGTGTGGAAGTCGGTGATGCCAATGTCGCGCAGCGCGTTCTCATCGGTCGCGTCCAGCACGACAGCCTGCGTCAGCTCGTCCGCCATTTGCTGCACGATCTCTGCGGAGCGATCAATGCCCAGCACGGAGGCACCACGGCTCATCAGCGTGCGTGCAAGGCTAGAGCCGAAGCGCCCTAGCCCGATCACCGCATACTCTTGTGGCCTAGAATTTGGCATAGCCCTGCTCAGCACCTGCGCGGTGCGCGTTCTTCCATCAGGCAAGGGCATTCTACGGCGATTTTCAGGCTGGGTGTGCGCAGGCGCAGAAGTTCCATCGCAGCGGGAACGATGCCACCCATCAAGTCAACGGCTGCACACTCCCTACTTTGCTAGATTGCCGTATAATTCCACGCCTAGAGTCCCAGACACGAGTTAGAGCCATGGCGAACACGGCTTCTGCAAAGCGACGCATTCGCAAGAGCGCGCGGCGCGCGATGTTCAACCGCTTGCATCGCTCGCGCGCACGCACGGCAGTGAAGAAAGTGCGCCAAGCGATCCTTGCGAAAGACTTTACCACGGCGCAGACGCTGCTAAAGCAAGCAATCAGCTATCTCGATCGCGCTGCGGGCAAGGGCGTGATTCACAAGAACAACGCCGCTCGACGCAAGTCGCGGCTGATGAAAATGTTGAACAAGGCGCTGGCAGCCCAGAAAGCTCACCCCACAAGCAGCTAGAGCGCGTTCTCAGCATTCACGCACACAAAAGCGGTCGGGTTGCACTCACCCGACCGCTTTCGCATCATGCTGAGCATGCACGCACACCTTGACTCAGCGCCGCAGCGCCGGTGGACCGCTCACGCAAGGGTGCGCAGCAAAGTAGTAGCGCCACGGCACGCTCCTCGCAAGCTCATCGCCACCAACACCGATGCGCGGCGAGGTCTTTACCGACCAAGGCAACGCCTCATCCTCTGAAGCCTCGACGAAGAGCACGCTGTGCGGCTGAAGCATGTCGTAGCCACTGAAAGCACGATCAATCGCTAGCGCCTTGCACAGATTTGCCGGACCGCGGCACAACGCAGACTCGGGAACATGAACACCGCGGTGCAAGTGCATGATCGCGATCCCTTCCAGTGGCTCGAGCGCGCGCACTAGTACCGCCGCTGGCACGCCCTCAGCTTCGGTCGAGATGTTGAAGCAAAAGTGCATGCCGTAAGTGAAATACACGTAGGCGGTGCCCGGCGCCATGAACATAGGCGCATTGCGTGCTGTTTTGCGCCGATAGGCGTGCATGGCAGCATCGCCAGGGCGATACGCCTCCGTCTCGACGATGCGCCCACTGAGTCGTGTGCCGTCTGGCAAGACACGCACGAGAACGCAACCAAGCAAATCACGCGCCACTTCGCGCGTGTCGCGTGCGAAGAAGTCGCGCGTTAAGCGGACTCGCTCAGCGCTTCGAGCAAGGCTACGCACAGCACTGTGCCTGGGTCGAGTTTACCCTCGGTTCGCTCGCCCACCCAGCTGGCGCGCCCGACGTTGCTGCGCAGCGGGATAGCGTCGTCGCGCCCTTTTCGTGCTGCAGCGAGCATGGCCTGCGCGGCTTGCTCGAGCGTCGCCCCGCTTTGCAACGCAGCGCTGAAGGCTTGGCTGGCTGGGATCAGCGCGTCGAGGATGGTCTTGTCGCCCAACTTGGCCTTGCCGCGCTCTTGAATACCAAGCGCCGCTGCTTCCAGCATGCGCGCGAGCGCAGCCGCGTCGAGCGTGGTTGCTCCCTTGATCTCGCGACCCATGCGCATCAACGCCGTTGCCAAGAGCGTGCCCATCGTGCTTGGCGCAGCGCGGTTGAGCGCCATGCCCGCATTTGCAAGGTATTTGCCGATGTCTTCGCCTTCAGCGAGGGGCGTGTTTTCGACGTATTCGAGCAGCGCCGCGCCTCCCTTGCTCACGCTCAAGCCTGTGTCGCCGTCCCCCATCGCGGCATCGAGCGCGTTCAACTCGTCGCGCAGCGCGACCATGCGCGCAGCAGCGCGCTTGAGCGCGTCACGCACGTGCCCTGCGCCAATGTGCCCCATTGCTCAAACCTGCACAAAGAAGGGCGTGCGCGCTGGATGATCCAGCAGCGCGCGCAGCTCATCATCCAACTTGAACACGGTGAGCGAACATCCTGCCATTTCCATGCTAGTGGCGTACTCGCCCACATAGGCGCGGTGGATGGACACGCCACTCTGGGTGAGCAGATCGTGCACGCGGCGGTAGATGATGTACAACTCTTCTGGCGGGGTCGCGCCCAAGCCGTTCACCATCACCGCCACGCGATCACCTGCGACAACCGGCATGTCATCGGTGATGGTCTTCAGAAGGCGCTCAGCTA
>JANWUW010000064.1 GCA_025057935.1 Thermoflexales bacterium | reverse complement strand
GGTGCTGAAGCAGAGGCAAAGGCGCGTGCACGTGAGATCTGCATCGAGCAGACAGTGGAGTTTCCGGAGCCGCTCATTCAGTCAACAGCGATCCGTGAGCACATCATTGGTCGCGTTGAGTCGCTTCAGCCCATTGGCGAGTCGCTCTACGATGTGGTGATCAGCTATGCCGTCGAAACTGCGGGCTTCGAGCTGACCCAACTGCTCAACGTGATCTTCGGCAACACCAGCCTGCAACCAAACGTGCGCGTGGTGGACGTTACGCTGCCAGAGGCAATGCTGCGCATGTTTCATGGACCGCGCTTTGGTCAATCGGGGTTGCGCGCGCTCCTTAACGTGCCGAAGCGCCCGCTGTTGTGCACCGCGATCAAGCCGATGGGTCTGTCGCCGAGAGCGCTCGCTGACTTGACCTACACCCTCGCGCTCGGCGGCATTGACGTCATCAAGGACGATCACGGTTTAGCCGATCAGCCGTTCGCGCGCTTCCGAGAGCGCGTCGAGCGCTGTGCTGAGGCTGTAGCACGCGCAAATCAGCAAACCGGATACCGCTGCGTGTATGCGCCAAACGTCTCTTCAGTCGGAATGCAGACGTTAGAGAACGCACACTTCGCGAAGCGAGCCGGCGCAGGCGCTTTGCTGATCGCGCCAGGATTGGTGAGCTTCGGCGTCATGGCGCAAATCGCCGCCGATGACAGCATTGGATTGCCCATTTTGGGTCATCCTGCGTTTCTGGGCGGCTTTGTGGCACATCCTTCAGCGGGGATTGAGCACGGAGTGCTCTTCGGGTTGTTCATGCGTCTTGGCGGCGCTGATGCGACGATTTTCCCCAACTATGGCGGACGCTTCGCGTTCTCGCGTGAAGCTTGCCTCTCCATTGCGCACGCAGCTCGGCAACCGCTCGGCGAGCTGAAGCCGATCTTCCCAACACCTGCAGGTGGCATGACGCTAGCGCGCGTGCCAGAGATGCGCGCCGTGTATGGCGACGACGTGATTTTGCTCATTGGCGGCGGCTTGCACAGCGCCAGCCCCGATCTCCTTGCGAACTGCCGTCGCTTCCGAGAGATGGCAGAGTCGTGAGTTGAGCTAATCCGACAGTGCCCGCACCAGCTCGCGGTTGAAGTCAGGAATGTCAGCGACAACGCGCCCCCATACGAGGTTGCCATCGCGTAATGCAGGTGCGTCCACCCAGGTAGCACCGGCGTTTTCAAGGTCGTCTTTGATCGCAACGCTGCCGGTAGCGCGATGCCCCTTGACGATGCCAGCACTAATGCCCACCCAGCCTGCGTGGCAGATCATCGCCACGATCTTGCGCTGGGCATATGCCTCGCGCACCAATTGCTTCACGGCATCGTAGCGGCGCAGCTTGTCGGGCGCCCAACCACCGGGCACGACAACGGCGTCAAAGTCAGCAGCGCGAGCTGACTCCGCAGCCAATTCGCTCGTTGCCGATAGTCCACCGCTTTTGCTTTTGTAGGTGGCGTGCGCTTTTGGTGCGACGATGGTGACGTGCGCCCCTTCTTCTTTCAGGCGCAGGTAAACAGCCCAAAACTCTAGGTCCTCGAAACCCTCTTCGACGAGAAAGGCGATGCGTTTGTTGGTCAGCCTCATCGGTCGTCCTCACTTTTTCATCAGGATTAAACCAGTGAAGGGTCCCATCGTGACGGCAGACTCGACCTCAGTGCCTTGAGGAGTGCGGTACGCTGCGTTGAGCGTGATGCGCTTTTGCTCGCTGGTTGGGTTTACGAGCACGAGCGCGTTGGTGAATTCGCGCGCGTATGCGCCGCTCGGCAGCTTCGTATAGGCGGCTGTTGGTGCGCCGGGCGCAGCACTCAAGTATGGATCAGCGCTGAGGGCGGGGTCGCCGGCATCGAACTGAAAGTATGTGCGGTTGCCATTGCGCCCAAGCAAGAACGAAGCAACACTGTAGCGCAGCCAGCGCTCTTTGTCTTCCGCGCTGGCTTCTGCAGGCAGGCGCGTGCTCACAAGCACGATCTTGTTGTCTTGCGAGATGGCGCTCAGGAAGTCTATGTCACGCTTCCACGCTGCTTCCGGCTTGAACTCATTGGTGCGGCTAATCGGCGCGCGCAGAAACGCTTCAATATGAACGCCATCGACAAACGTGGCGAGCTGCTGGGCGGCTTGTGCATGTGCGGCATAGGAAGCGCCGTCGCGCCATGCGTAGCCGCTGATGATCAAAACCTTGTCGGGCAAGCGATCGCGCAGCACGCGCAACAGTTGCTCCACTGCGTCGCGGCGCTCATTTTCGGTAAACGCGCGCGTGCCGGTGAAGACGGGTGTGGCGCTAGTGCGAATGAGATCATCGCCGACGTTGGTCACCAGCGCGCCTTGATACGGCCCGCGCGCCACAGCCTGGGCAACGCGCTCTGCGAGGAAATTGCGCACGAATTCGTTGCGGATGTCTAGCAGTGGCGATTGACCATCAGCGCTGGCGAGTGCAGGCCGGCGGTTGCGATCGTAGAGCAGCCACTCTGGGCGCGTGTTGCGTAGCATCTCGAGATCGCTCGGTGGCGCAGCGTAGGCTTGCGCTTGCGCCAGCGCGATGAGCAGCGGGTTCTTGTTGCTGCGGTAAGCCAGCGCTGCTTCACCCACAGCGAGGTCGAGGAAACCGAGCCAGCGCTCAGCATCAGTCAAGCGATCGGTCCACGCGCCGATGGCGCCGATGGATTCAACTGGCAAAGGCTTCGGCGCCGGTGTAGGCGGTGGAGAAGTGGGCGTGGGTGGTGGCGGGATCGTCGCAGTGGGCGTGGGGAGGGGTGGAGGCGAAGCTGGCACAATCGCCACTGGCGAGGGAAAAGCCAGCTCTTCTGAACGTGCTGGCGATCCCAAGGCACACGCTGAGAGCAGCAGCGTGAGCAGCCCCGCCCAAGCAGCCAGCAAGCGCGGCTTGCGCTGCAGGCTACATCCCGAAGACGTCACGGAGTTTCTCAAAGAAGCCTTTCTCCTGCTGTGGCACGACCTCGCGCCCCAACGTGCGCGCCAGCTCGGTGAACAGCTTGCGTTGTTCTGGGGTGAGCGATTGGGGAATCTGCACGTTGACGATCACGATCTCGTCCCCACGTCCCGTCTTACGCAGATGCGGCACGCCTTTGTGCTTGAGGCGAAAGGTGGTGCCGCTTTGTGTGCCGGGCGGGATCGCTAGCTTCTCCTTCCCATCCACCGAAGGCACCTCGATCTCATCCCCAAGCGCCGCTTGAGCGACGTTGATGGAGACTTCCACAATGATGTCGTCGCCCTTGCGCCGGAAGTAGGGATGCGGGTTGACAGCGATCACCACGTAGAGGTTGCCGGGCGGACCGCCATTGATACCCGGCTCGCCTTCGCCGTTGAGGCGGATCTGCGTGCCCGTGTCCACGCCCGGCGGAATGTTGACCACGAGGGTGCGCGTCGCGCGCACGTATTTGCGTCCGCCACACTGTCGGCAGGGCACGCTAATCACTTCGCCGCTGCCATTGCATGTTGGGCAGGTGGAGACGCTGACGAACGAGCCCAAGATGCTTTGCTGCACACGGCGCACCTCACCTGTGCCGTTGCAGGTTGGGCAGCGCACCGGGGTTGTGCCCGGCTCAGCACCAGAGCCGCCACAGCGGGGGCATGTCTCGCTGCGCGTGACCTCGATTTCTTTTTGTGTGCCGAGCACAGCCTCCATGAAATCAATGCGCAGTTCGTAGCGAATGTCGCTGCCACGGCGTGGGCTGCGGCGCGCCTGTGCGCTGGCACGAGCGAAGCCGCTGAAGAACTCGTTAAAGATGTCGTTGATGTCGGCGAAGTCTGTGAAGCCACCTGTGCTGAAACCGCCACCGCTACCGGCATGACCGTAGCGGTCGTAGGCTGCGCGCTTTTGTTCGTCGCTCAGCACCTCGTAGGCTTCGTTGATCTCCTTGAACTTTGCTTCGGCATCTGGCGACTTGTTGACGTCTGGGTGGTACTGGCGCGCGAGCCGACGAAACGCCTTTTTGATCTCCTCTTGAGTGGCGTTGCGGGGAACGCCGAGCACTTCGTAGTAATCGCGCTTATGCGTGGTCATGCCCAAACTTCAAGCTGTGGCGCGTCCGTTCTTGAGACTCAGCGCGTTTCGCGCACCTCGCCTTCTACGACATTGCCATCCTGAGCGTCGCCTCCAGCGGCAGGGTTGCTGGACTGCTGATACATCGCTGCGCCAGCGCGGCTCAGCGCGTCACGCAGGCTTTGGGTCGCTTGGCGCAGAGTCGCCGCGTCTGCGCTCTCTTGTCCAAGCAACTGACGCACAGCCTTGATGCGGTTGTCCACTTCGTCCCTCAACGCAGCGGGCACTTTGTCGCCGCTTTCGCGCAGGAACTTCTCCGCTTGATAGGCTGCGCTGTCCGCTTCGTTGCGCGCCTCAGCGCGCTCGCGGCGAGCGCGATCTTGGGCAGCGTAGGCTTCAGCTTCTCGGATCATGCGCTCGATCTCCTCCTTGCTCAAGCCAGAGGAGGGCTGGATGGTGATGTGCGCGCTCTTGCCGGTGGCTTTGTCCTGCGCAGAGACATTGAGGATGCCATTGGCGTCAATGTCGAACGTCACCTCGATCTGCGGCACGCCGCGCGGCGCGGGTGGAATGCCGTCCAGGATAAAGCGACCAAGCGACTTGTTGTCTGCCGCCATGGGGCGCTCGCCTTGCACGATGTGGATCTCGACGCTGGTCTGGTTGTCAGTGGCTGTGCTGAAGATTTGGCTCTTGCGCGTGGGGATGGTGGTGTTGCGCGGGATCAACGGCGTAGCGACGCCGCCCAAGGTTTCAATGCTCAACGTGAGCGGCGTCACATCAAGCAGCAGCACGTCGCGCACTTCGCCTGCAAGCACGCCAGCTTGGATCGCAGCGCCGATCGCTACCACCTCATCGGGGTTCACGCTGCGGTTAGGTTCTTTGCCGAACAGCTTGCGCACTGCCTCTTGGATCGCTGGCATGCGCGTCATGCCGCCTACCAGCACAACTTCGTCCACGTCTTCCTTGGTGATCCCTGCGTCCTTCAGCGCCATCTCACACGGCGCAAGGCTGCGCTGGATCAGGTCCTCGGTGAGCTGCTCCAGCTTGGCGCGCGTGAGCCGCATCACAAGGTGCTTTGGTCCGCTGGCATCGGCAGTGATGTAGGGCAGGTTGATCTCGGTCTCCATGGTGGAGGAGAGCTCGATCTTGGCTTTCTCGGCGGCTTCGCGCAGGCGCTGCAGGGCTTGGCGATCGTTGCGCAGGTCAATGCCCGTTTCCTTCTTGAACTCGTTGATCATCCAGTCCATGATGCGGTTGTCAAAGTCGTCGCCGCCGAGGAAGGTGTCGCCGTTTGTTGCCTTGACCTCGAAGACGCCGTCGCCCAGCTCCAACACGGTCACGTCGAACGTACCGCCGCCCATGTCGTAGACCACAATGGTCTCGTCTTTCTTTTTGTCCAAGCCGTAAGCCAGCGAGGAAGCCGTCGGCTCGTTGATGATGCGCAGCACTTCCAACCCAGCGATGCGCCCTGCGTCCTTAGTGGCTTGGCGTTGGGCGTCGTTGAAGTATGCCGGCACAGTGATCACAGCCTGCGTGACGGGTTCGCCAAGATACGCTTCGGCGTCAGCCTTAAGCTTTTGCAAGATCATGGCGCTGATTTCTTGCGGCGAGTACTCCTTGCCGCCCATGATCACGCGGCAGTCGCCGTTTGGCGCAGGCACTACCTTATAAGGCACCACTTTGAGCGCCTTTTGCACCTCGGGGTCATTGAACTTGCGACCCATGAAGCGCTTGATAGAGAAGATGGTGTTCTCTGGGTTGGTGATCGCTTGGCGCTTCGCCACTTGCCCGATTAATCGCTCACCCGTCTTCGGGTTCACCGCGACGACAGAGGGCACAAGGCGCGAGCCTTCAGCGCTGGTGATGACTACTGGCTCGCCGCCTTCCATGACAGCGACGACGCTGTTGGTTGTCCCGAGGTCAATGCCGATGATTTTGCCCATAGTCTTTGCTCTCAGAAGTTGTTTGCTTCTTCACTTGGCAACGCGCACCAAGGTTGGTCGAATCACGCGATTGTTCATCGTGTAGCCTTTCTGCAGCTCCTCGATGATGTGCCCGCTCTCGATGCCCTCGGCTTCGTCCTGGCTGACTGCTTCATGGAGGTTGGGGTCGAAAGCATCGCCAGGCTTCACTTCGATGGGCTTCACCCCCTCAGCCTCGAGGATTACCTGCAGCTTGCGATGGATCAGCATCACGCCCTCGACCCACGTCAGATGGACAAGGCTAGGGGGCATGGTCTTAAGGGCGCGGTCAAAGTCGTCTAGGATAGGCAGCAGGCGACGCACGAGATCAAGCGTGGCGAAGGCACGAATCTCAGCGTTCTGCTGTTCTTGGCGCTTCTTGTAGTTGGCGAATTCGGCGCGGGCGCGTTGCCAACCGTCTAGGTATTCCGCGGCTTTGCTGCGCGCCTCTTCCAACTCGCGGCGCATGGCTTCGATGTCCACTTCTGGAGATGGGGTCGCTTGTGTGTTTGCCTCAGAGACGGTCGTTTCGGCGACAGCATCTGCAGGGACTGTGCCGTTGGGTTGGGGTTCTGGGCTGATGGGCTTCTCGTTGCTTTCCATAGCTGTCAACGCTCCTCACTCCTTGAATGGGCTTGAAAGCGAACACGTGTTAGTCGGTATACAAATCGCTGACCAGATCGCTCATAAGATCGGCGACGTAGCGCACAGCGCCGATGGCTTTGCCGTAGGGCATGCGCGTAGGACCGAGCACGCCGAGCGCGCCAGTGGCAAAGCCCTCGACGCCGTATCGCGCGAAAACCATGCTGCAGGCGCTCAGCTCGCGCCAGCGCCCTTCGCCGCCGATCACAACCTGCACTGTGCCGACAGGTGCGCGCAGCACGTCGCTCAGGAAGCCGGGCTGCTCCAGCGCGTTCACGAGGGCGTTGGCTTCGCTGGTGCGGTTGAATTCAGGCTCCTGAAGCACCTCGCTCAGACCATCGCGGTAGACCTCGCCGAGCGACTGCTCACGCGAGTCGTCCATGAGCGCAAGCAAAAGCTTGAGCACCTCGGCTTCAAAATCCACGAGGTCTGTCATGCGGCTGCGAATGGCAGCGGCATCGAGCCCAACGCAAGTCTTGTTGAACTTGTCGGCGATTTGGCTGAGCACATCTTGGGTGATCGGCTCGCGCAGCGAGAGCATGCGCTGGCGTACTAAGCCGCCTTGAAACACCACCACCATCAGCACAAGCTGCGACTGCGTCGAGATCAACTCAATGTGGCGCAGGCGCGGCTGCTCCAGCTTCGGCGCTGTGACGAGCGCCGCGCTGCGCGAGAGGCGCGCGAGCACAGCCGCAGCGAGCTGCATCCATTGGCTCATCTCGAGGCGTGCTTGGTGGAACTGATGGCGCACCATGTTTTTTTCCTCTGGCGTCAGCTCCACGTCGTCCATGAGCCGCTCGACGAAGTAGCGATACCCCTTGTCGGTAGGCACGCGCCCAGCAGAGGTGTGCGGGTGCGTGAGATACCCCAGCTCCTCGAGAACCGCCATCTCATTGCGGATGGTGGCGCTAGAGACGCCCAGCTCACCCGCCTCTGCGAGCGCCTTTGAGCCTACAGGGGTGGCGGTGTCGATGTACATCCGAATGACCATCCCCAAAATCTTCTGTTGACGCGGGGTTAGCTCGCTCATGGTCACACGCCAAGCTAGCACTCTGATGTCTTGAGTGCTAAGACCGACTGGAAAATGATACCACAGCGCCTTGAACAGTTCTCCCAAGTTGGCTGCTCTCATATCGTAAGTTTCGCGACCTTCGTGCAAGGCAAGGCGGTGGAGCTTCTAGGTAGCGGCATCTGGTCTACAGTGGCTGCGAGGGCATTGCGTCTCTTGCGGCGCGGCGAACGTCGGCAAGTTCCCACGCGGAAGTAGCCATCCTCTGGTTAGCGCATCGCTGCTCTGTCCCGTTGGTGAGGCTAACGTAGTCGCTCCTGTTGCTAGGCTGGTATAATGGCCCAACAACACTCAAACGCATCTGAGTGACCACCAGGATGTGGCACGGACACAAGTGCCGCATCCTGTTTTGTTTTGTTGCTCAGAGCGTGAGACCGAGGAGCAGAACAACCATGGCAACAGAACTTCGTGATTTCCTGCAGCTCTCATACGCCGAACTGGAAGAACTCAACCTTGCTGCCAAAGCGCAGCGCATGGCGCGCACGCCCATGCACCAATTGCGCGAGGAGCGCATGAAATACCTCACCGACGAGAAGCGCATCAAGGCTGTCACAGTGCTCTTCTCCGACCTAGAGGGCAGGTTGCACATGCTCGATTACGACAAGAAGTTCCTGCTCAAGTCGGTGGACAACCTGACCTTCGACGGTTCTTCGATCCGTGGCTTTACAGCGCAGCGCGAGAGCGACCTGCGCCTAGAGGTTGACTGGAGCGCGTTTTACTGGGCGCCGGCAGATGTTTTTGGTCCTGGCAAGGTGCTCGTGTTCGCTAACGTGCTCGATAAGGATGGTAGCCCCTACGCTGCCGATACGCGCGGCATCCTGAAGCAATACACCGAGAAGCTCTACAAGGAGAAGGGCTACACTCTAAACGCCGCGAACGAGATTGAAGGCTTCCTCTTCAAGGGTGAACATGCCGAGCGCGAGTTCTACCGCACCGGCAAGTTCGAGTTGGTCAGCCCAGGTGGTTACTACCACTCTCTGCCCGGCGACTTGTTGCGCGTGTTCATTGACACTGTTGCCGAGGTGCAGCGCGCGATGGGCTTTCAGAACGAGAAGGATCACCCTGAGGTTGCCCCCTCGCAGTTTGAGATCAACTACAGCTACACTGAGGCGCTCGCCGCAGCCGACACTATCCAGCTCTACAAGCTGGTGTGCCGCCAAGTGGCGTCGAAGATGGGCTTGACGGCGAGCTTCCTGCCGAAGCCCATCGTCGGCATCAACGGCAGCGGCATGCACACCAACATCTCCGTAAGCCAGAATGGCAAAAACCTGTTCTGGGACCCGAACGGCGAGGAGAACCTGAGCGAGCTTGCCTGGAAATTCGTTGACCGCATCTTGACCCACGCCAACGACATCTGCTTGATCCTCAACGCGAGCGTGAACGCTTATCGCCGCCTTGACCCTCATTTTGAAGCGCCGAACCAGATCATCGCCTCGCCTGTGGACCGCGGCTCGATGATCCGCATCCCGCTCTCGAACGAGCGCAGCGCGCGCATTGAGGTGCGCTCGGTAGGTCCGGATGCAAACCCCTACCTGGTCATGTATGCGCTCTTCCGCACTGGGCTGGAGGGGCACATCAGCGATATGCCCAACCTGCGGCAGGCAAAGCGTTTCTTGCCCGACAACATCTACGACGCTATCGAGCACTTCCGCAAAGCCGAGTGGACCACAGTGTTGCTTGGCGAGGATGTGAAGGCGCGCTACGCTGACTTGAAGCAAGCGGCAGCCGATCGCTGCCCGCGCCTACTCGGCACCATGGTCAAGGTGCCCGAGGTGCAGTTCCACCACGAGGTTTACAACCAGTACCTCTGGAGCTTGTTCTGAGGGCGCGCAAGACTGTGCAGCGTTACGGAGGGGCGCAGGCAAGAGCCGAGCGCCCCTCCGTCTTTGGAACGCTGCGGCTACGGTTGCGTGCGCAAGACGAAGCCAATCTGCTCTGCGAGCAAACGCACGCCGTGAGGCGTGAGGTGCACTGCGCTGTCGGTGAACTCCGTCTGCGGCACTGCGTCCCAGGCGTCGAGCAGAGGCACACGCTGATCGTTTGCCCAAGCGCGCAATCGTGCTCGATACGCGTCGTATGCCCAGCGCGGATAGAAGGCGTTGTAGCGCAGGTGACTGTTCGCACCGCTGCTGATCAGGATCGGCTCGTTGACCAGCAGCAGCGCCGCGTTGCGCTCGCGCGTCAATCGCACGCCTGCGGCAAGCACGCCGAAAGCCAGCGCTTCTTCGGGGAGATGTGGAGGAAGGTGCGCGTGCCAGCTTAGGTCGCTGCTCAGGTCGCGCTGTGCTGGCGTGTAGGTTTCGGGGTAGTGCTGATCAATGCCAGTGGCTGCCCAAAGCACGCCGTAAAGCTGCAAGCGCAGCCAATCGGCAAGCGCGCGGCGTTGACCTATCAACGTGCGTTCCCACAGCGAGAGCTGCGCAAGCTCAGAAACATTGATGGGCAAGCCAGCTTGCTGTTTCAACTGCATCACGCGTGCTACGTTGTAACGCACCAGCGGATGTTTGGCTTGCGCATCCGCCGCGAATGATTCCATCGTCAGCAGCCAGATTGCCATGTCAGCGCCTTGGCGCAGCGCCTCATCGAGGATGAGGACATCTTTGGTGAGCGACATGATCGGGTAGCCCAAGTTGTAGAAGCGCATGCGTCGCCCGTCTCGCGCGTGAAGCTCAAGCGCATCAAGCCGTGCTGCGAGCGTCTCTTCAGGCTTGAGCAAGAAGCCCCACACTGACGAATCGCCGATCAGCACGACGCGAAACTCGTCTCCTGCTTTGGGGCGCGCGATCGCGTGTGAGGCGAACATGGTGTTGAGATCGGACGGGCTCAGGTTGTAGGAAAGGGCAGGGTTATCCCCATACGGCAGCCGTGCACGTCCGGGGTAGACCACGTTGTGGAGCGAAATGCGCCCGATCAGCGGCACCGGCTGCGTCAGTGCGAAGATCGCGTTGATGATCGCAAACAGCGCTGCTGCTTTGAGCACAATGCGCGCGAGCACGCCACCGTTCCAAACCATGGCTCACTCGATGGCGACAGTGTAGATGCGCACAGGAAAGTTCTGCTGATCGCGCCCGTCGGCGTTTGCTTCGGAGGGGGCGATGGCGGCGAAGCACTTGCGATTGGCGAAGAACTGGCGGCTGATCATTGCCACGCGCACCTGCACGGTGAGCTGGGCTGCGTCAGCGCGCGGGATGACGCGCACGCGCAGGTAATGCTGAACGCCCGACTCCCAGCGGCTGAACCACGACTCGACCAGTGGATAGACAATCGCTGCGCCGTTCGGTGCACACGTCTCAGAGTAAATCACGGCATCTTTGCACAGGCTCGCTGGTGTGATCACACGCGCGTAGGAGCGCGAACCGTATTCGCAGCCTGCAGGTTCGAGCAGCTCGATCACCGTTTCGGGGTCTGCGCCGATGACGGTAACGCGCTCCGCTTCGGGAAAGGAGATGGTGATCGAGCCGCCGAACTCAGCCGCGCTTCTGCCGACGTTGCTCGCCCAAACTGCGATCTCGATAGGCTCGCCACGTCGCACGCGGCCTGGCACGCTGATGCCGTCAAGCCGCGGCACTGGCGCTGTCTGCGAGCCAACCGTGGGTTGCAGCACGACGACAGGCGTGGCGGTCGGCAATGGCGTCGGCGAGGGCACAGGCGTCGGCGAGGGAAGCGGGGTTGGAGGCACAGGCGTTGGTGTGGGCAACGCGGGCGTTGGTGTAGGCGGCGCGGGTGTCGGTGAGGGCAGCGTTGGCGGAGTCGGCGAAGGCGGCAGGCGTGTGGGCGTTGCATTGGTTACGGTGGGCTGCGGCGTTGAGGTGGGCGCGGGGCGCGGCGTTGCAGTGGGCAGCGGATTGCGCGTAGGAACAGCGGCTGGCACCAGTGTTGTTGAGGCCGCGGTGAAGGTAGGAGAGGGGAGTTGCATCGCTACCAACGCGGCCGTTGGCGTGAGAGTCGCAGGACGTGCGAACAGGTTGAGCCCACTGCCGCTCAGCGACATGGCGAGCAGACCTCCGCCCAGCCCCAGCGCGATGAGTCCGATTAAACCGATGGCCACGCCAGCACCTGACCCCATCGCACGACGTAGGCGATGTTCAACAGGCGCGCCTTGCAGGGCGCGCCGGAAGGCTTCGACGGATTGAAAGCGCCGCTTCGGGTCGAGCTGCGTTGCTTTGGCGATCGCGTTGGTGAGCGCTGGGCTGATTGCCTTCAAGTCACCGTGCACCTTGTCGGCGCGTGGAAGCACGAACGGCGAAAGCGCAGGATCGAAACCAGTGGCGAGGTAGAGCAAAAGCGCGCCTAGCGCATAGATGTCGCTGTAAGGTCCGGTTTGTCCTTTGCCGTGTTGTTCTGGCGGCGCGTAGCCTGCTGTGCCGAAGGCCTCAGTGTCCGCGGCTTGGTCCTCCTTGTAGGTGCGTGCGATGCTGAAGTCAATCAGCTTGACAGCGCCGGTGGGCGTGAGGATGACGTTCTTCGGTGTGAGGTCGCGATAAATGATGGGCGGGTTGTGGTTGTGAAGGTAGCTAAGCGCGTCGCAGAGCTGATGGGCGATGCGCAGCACTTCTTCTTCAGGCAAGCCCATTGGCGCGAAGCGCATGCGCGCCTCCAAGGTTTCGCCCTCGATGAACTCGGTGACCAAGATCGGCGTCCCGTTGTGGAAGAAAAAATCAATCACCTGCACGATGTTGGGGTGATTGAGCTGCGCCAGCAGCTGCGCCATCGCCTCGACCTGTCGAGCGGCAGCTTGAGGGTCAGCGCTAGGGTGGGCGGGCGGTTTGTATTCTTTGACGATCACCTTGCGGTCGAAGGCACGGGCGTCAGTGGCAAGGTAGACGTAGGATTGCCCCCCTTCAGCGAGCAACTGCTCGATGCGGTAACGCTCGTTGAGCCATTCACCTACAGCTAACATGGCAGCGTCCTTCACCTGCTTCAAGGGGGCGAGCGGTTTGGGCGCGCAAGACGCGCCCTGCATGACGCCTTCGCGCCTCAGTTAGGCGGCGATGTTGACGGCGCAGTGGCGGGCGGCGTGATGTCGAAAAATGGTGCGAGGGTGGGGGTAGGGCGCACGATCACGCCGGTCGCGCTGCCCACCATGAGCACAACGCCTCCCCCAAGCAGCGCTGCGACGAGCAGCGTCAGCATCAGCGTGCCGATGAGCGGCATGTAACGGCGAACGCCGCCATTGGCAGCGCGCCTGCGGCGCCCACTGCGCAGCGCCTCGCGGAACTCGGCGATGGTTTGAAAGCGTTTGCTCACCTCCAGCTCAGTGGCTTTGGCGATGGCGTTTGCGAGCGCAGGGCTCACCGCTTTGAGGTCGCCGTGCACCTTGTCAGCGCGTGGCAGCATGAAGGGCGTCTGGCTAGGGTCGTAGCCCGTGACGGCGCGCAGCAGCGTGACGCCCAACGAATACACGTCGCTGTATGGGCCGGTCTGCCCCTTGCCGTGTTGCTCGGGAGCAGCGTAGCCAGTGGTGCCCAGAGGCTCAGTGTCGGTCGCCTTGCCAATCTTGAAGGTGCGCGCGATGCCGAAGTCGATCAGCTTCACCTTGCCGTCGGGCATGACTATCACGTTGCCCGGCGTGAGATCGCGGTAGATGATGGGCGGGTTTTGGCTGTGCAAGTAGGCAAGCACATCACAAAGTTGCTCGGCGATGTCGAGCACTTGCTCCTCGGGCAAACCCATCGGCGCGAGTTTGAGCTTTTGCTCTAGTGTCTCTCCGGGCACGTACTCGATCACCAAAACGGGGATGCCGTTGACCGTGAAGTAATCGAGCACCTGCGCGATACCAGGGTGGCTGAGCTGCGCCAACATGCGTGCGGAAGTCTCAAACTGTCGCAGCGCTGCGTCGTATTCGGTTGGCGTGCCAGGTCCAAGGCGAAACGCTTTCAGCACCACACGACGGTCAAACATGTTTTGGTCCTTAGCGAGGTAGACGATGGATTGACCCCCGATCGCGAGTTGCTCGACGATCAGATAGCGCTTGTTGAGCACTTGCCCGGGCTTGAACATCTGCCTTACCCGCCGAATCGAAAGGTGACGATGCAGCGCGCGAATTGGATCACATCGCCGTCTTGCAGCACTACTGAGCGATTGGGTGGAAGGCGCTCGTCGTTCACCTTCGTCCAATTGGTGGTGGTCAAGCTGGTGAGCACGACCTCACGACCTGAGATGCTTAACTCGGCGTGTCGTCGCGAGACGGTGCGCTCCGGATCGTAGGGCGAAAGGTCCACGTCGGGGTAAATCCCGCTCACGGGATCTTCGCGCCCGATTAACCACACCCGCGAGGGCTTTGGAGGGAACCGAATTACCGCGCCGCTCGCGCTGACGAAGTGAAAGGGTGGCGGCTCAGGAGTGGCTGCAAGCGGTGGAGGATACGCCGGCTGAGGTGGCGGCGTTGGGCTGGCAGCAGGCGCAGCACTAGTGTATGCAGGCGCTGGCGCTGTGAGGGGGGCGCCGCATTCACCGCAGAAACGGCTGCCCGCGGGGTTTTCATGCCCGCATGCTGCGCAGCGCAGCATAGGTGCAGCGCTCTCGAAAGGCAAGCGCGCGCCGCACTGGCTGCAGAACTTCGCGCCAGGGAGATTCTCTGCACCGCAGGTCGGGCACTTCATGGATTCAATCGTTGCGTCTTGCGTCCGACTTGAAAGATCATGCGCGTCATGCCGGCTTCGATCTCGGAGTCGGGCGGCAGCGGCACGCGTACTTGGGGCTGCAGCGGCGTGCGGTTGAGGCGCGTGCCGTTGGAAGCGCCGCCATCTGTGATGAAGAATTGCTGGGTGACGGGATCACGCGTGATCTGGAAGTGGCGCCCGGAGACGTAGGGGTCGCTGAGCAGCACCACTTCGCACTGCGTTGGGTCGCGCCCCACCCACACGCTCTCGGCAGCGATGGGGAGCGAGGCGCCCGTCATTGGTCCGGCGATCACCTTAAGCTCGGCGAGCGGCTGGCGATTGATGCCGAGACGCTGTGTGACCATGCGCACGCCGCTCTGCACGCCTTTGGCGATGTTCGCGCGCAGCACGGCAAACTGGTTGGCGTAGCGCTGGTTGAGCACGATCAGCGCGATGATGAGTCCGATCACGACGAGCGTGAGCGCGCAGCCAAAAGCCGCGACGCCGGGGTTCTGCCGCAGCCATTGCTCAGGCGAAGGTGCCTCCATGGGGACGAACGGCACCGCGGGCACGGCGGCGACCTCGAGCGTGCCGCGCACTGATTGGCTCTCTGCCGTTGTCTCGAGATAGGAGTCGGTCACGCGCGCGAGCAGCGAGTACGGGATGGTCTTGGTGACCACCGAGCGGTCTTCGCGCGCTGGCTGCCAAGTCACGGCGTAGGGCGGAGTGTCCACCTTCTGCAGTGAGACGCCGTTGACGAAGAACTCGACCGTCACTGGGCGCGGCTTGCCGTCGGGGAAGATCACCTCGGCTTGGAGCGTCACTGGATCAGCCGCGTTGGCAGTGGTTTGAGCGAGCAAGAAGCCATCGCTGGGTGCGATCAAGGTCACGCGTGGCGGTTGCAGGTTCGAGGTGAAGCGAAACTCCTGCACTGCGCTCCCGAAGGGCGTGTTCACCTTGAGTTGTGCAGTGTGCGTGCCTGCAGGGCGCACGAGGCGGAAGCTCAGCGCGTATTGCGTGCGCTGCGAGTTCACACGCGCGAACACGTCTGCCACTTGGGCGTCTACTGTGGCGCGGTCAACGCTTTGGTCGAACAGCGCGAACGCGCCGCCCGTTTGGTCAGCCATGGCTTTCATGTTGGTGAACTCGCGCGGTTGGCGCTGGTTCACTTGAACAGTGAAGATGCTGACGCCGGTTTGGTTGGCGCGTCGGATGATGTCGCCGCGGATGCCCTCGTCGCTGAATTTGTTGTCGGCGCCATCAGAGAAGACGAGGATAATCTTGCGCCGCTGGTCGAGGGCTGCCTGCACGGCAGCGTCCGCGTTGCGGGTGAGCGCGTTGAGCGCTTGGTTCACGCCGTCGAACAACGCGGAGAGCCGATCGACGCGAGCGTTGCGCACCTCTGGCAAGCGCGCGACAACCGCTGCGAGGTCGTTAGTGGGCGGCACAAACACAGCCACCTTCTCCTCACCCACGCTGCGCATCGCGATCAGGCCCACGTAGTCCTGACCTTGGCTCTGCGCCTGAAGCGAGCTGAGGAACTGGCGCATCAGCGCATCAAGATTGTCGAGGTTGACCTGGCCGAAGTCGCGCGTGTTGTCCAAACCAGCGAGGTCGGCGACGATCATCACGGCGATGCCGCCGTTCGAGGCTTGTGCGTTCTGAAGCGGGATCGGCTGCCCCGTGCTGATGTCGCTGAGTTCGAAAGCGCTTGGCGCAAGCCCAGCGATGGCGCGACCCTCCGGACCGACAACTGAGACTTGGACAGTGTAGTCAGGCGCGTTGGCACTCTCAACGCGCATCACTTGCAGCGTCGGTCCGGCAGTCTGGGCTTGCAGCGGCACGGCGCTCAGAGAGACGAGAAGACTGATCAGCGCTGCTCGGGCGAGGCGCTGAAGGGGCTTCGCGCTCATGATGTTTGGTTCTCCTTTGTGAGCTTCCATCATCGTAGCTAGTACACACGCGCAATGACCACCGTGATGTTGTCCTCGGCGTCATTGCTGTTGGCGAGATCAACTAAGCGCTCGCAAGCGACTTGGGCATTGGGCGCATGGGCAAGGACTTCAGCGAGCTGCGCGTCATGCACGGCTTCCCAGAGCCCATCTGAGCATATCACCAGCCAGTCACCAGGCTGCAAGGGAAGCGGTGGGTGCTCGTCGGAGTAGCCGCTGCGCAGGTCGCCCAGCGAGCGCACGAGCTTGTTGCGCTCTGGGTGGTGGTAGCGCTCTTCATCGCGCAGCAGACCTGCGTCGACCATGGATTGCACTAATGAGTGATCTCTTACTAGGCGCATCGGCGCGCCGTTGTTGCGCTGTGCGCTCCAAAGGTAAATGCGGCTGTCGCCGACGCTCGCGTAGAACGCCACACCTTCGACGATCAGCGCAAAGGCGAGCGTCGAGCCTATTGGCGTGCCAAGGCGTTGTCCTTCCTCGACGACAGCAGCGTTGATCTCGCGCACAACTTGGTTCACCCACTCGTTGAGATCGCCAGCGCCCTTGACGGTGGCGAGGTGCGCGCGCGTCCGCTGCTGCAGCTGCGCGATGGCGACCGCGCTGGCGACTTCGCCAGCGTCCACGCCGCCCATGCCGTCCGCTACGCCAATCAACACAGGGGGGTGAGACCAGCAGTGGTCAGTGGGGAACTCGACAGCGCAGAAGTTGTCCTCGTTGTGTTCGCGCATGCCGACGCTGGTCGCCGCGCCCAACTCGATGCGTAGCGTGCCGCTGCGACTGTCTGCCACTTTGTTGCCGATCAGCCGCTCGACCAGCTCCGCAGCGCGCAGGCGTGCCATGCCCTGCGCCGCGCTCTGCAGCGTGTGGCGAATGTGCGAAGGCGCCTCGAGCAGCTTGGTGTTTGCCGCGAACGCAGCCAACGCGCCGACGTCTGTGAACTCCGCTTCAGGCGCTTGATGAAGCAGTTGAAGCCCGCCCAGCAACTGCCAGCTCGCCACACCACTGCGCGAGATAGCGATATGCAGCGCAACTGTTCGCGCGTCGAAACCAAACGCCACGCCGCGCCGATGAAGCTCGTGCAAGCCCACAAGGAGCTGTTCTACCCAGCGCTCCCATTCCTTCTTCGACTGGGCTGCTGTCTCCGCTTCGCTCATGCGATCAGGCGGAATGCGCTCAGCAACGAAGTAGCGCACCACGCCGTCGAACCAGGGCATTCCAAAAGGCGGAAGGAGTGGCGCCACGTAGGGAAGCTCGGTATTCGCCGCGAGATTCGCCAGCGACATGACGCCGCTCAAGCCTGGCGGAACTAAGCTCTCGTGGAGGTAGAACGGCGTCCCCGTGCGCGCATCTTGGGCGCGGTATGTGCGACCGGTTGGTGTGCGCCCTAGAATGGCGGTGATCACAAAGCGCCGCCCGTGCGGTTCGACGACATACTCGCCGACCGGCAGCGCGTCCATTGTGAGCAAGTTGAGCGTGGTCATTGGCGAGGTGGCAGCGAAACTGCAGTGTTAGGCGAAGGCGCAAGCATCATCTGGCGTGCCTCTCAGCGATCAAAAAACTGGAAGCGGGCGCGCTCTGACTGACCCAGCGTCACGATGGCGCCTGACTGAAGGCGGTTGTGTCGCGATCGCCGACCGTTGACGAACATGTATTCGCCCTTGTAGAGGCGGACTTCCCAGTGACCGTCTTCGGCGCGGCGTAGCTCTACGTGCTCGTACTCTACTTCCTTGAGCGCGTCTTCAGGAAGGTCTGCCCAATCGTCGCGCCCAAGGCGCAGCGTGTCGCGCAGGGGAACGACGCGACGACCGATGATGATGCGCGGACCGCGGCGACGGCGTCGCCACAACCACCATGCCAGCGCCGCTACACTCAGCAGCGCCGCCCCTGCAATCAGCGCAACCAGCCAAAGCTCCGAGAAAGCCAACACGCTGTCACTTATTATCGCCGATGCTGCCCTAAAGGCGGTGCCGAGATACCGCTAAGGCTCGGCAGCGCCTCTTCGCGCGTTCAGGCATACGCGAATTCCTTGGAGCTGGAGCGCGCACTTGCAAGCCGGAGGCGCCTTCGGCCTCATGGCGACAAGGTCAGCCGCCCTCGCAGTGAAGCGGTGAACCAATATAATCCTCGCACGCGGTCATGATCTTGCCGCGCGAATCAGCCAATCCAACGTTGTTGCGAGGTTAGCCATGAACAAGCGCCTTCTCTCTCTGATCGCCTTGAGTGCTGCTTCGGCGATCGTCCTTGCAGCGTGTGCCCAGCCAACACCAGCGCCTCAGCAGCCGCCTGCAGCACAGCAACAACCCGCTGAAGCGCAGCAGCCCACAGCCACCAAGCTGCGCGCTAAGTTGGTGTTGAACGGCACGCTCGGCGACAAGTCCTTCTTTGACTCCGCCCAGCGGGGCATGGACCTCATGAAGAAAGAACTCGGTTGGGAGACGAAGACCATCGAGTGCACCTACGACCGCAACAAGTGGTTGCCGTGCCTCGAGGACGCTGCTGCCACCGACGACTACGACATCTTGATCGCCGGCACCTTCGACATGAGCGACTACGTCACGCAGGTTGCGCCGAAGTATCCCAACAAGAAGTTCTGGATGTTCGACGCAGCGCCGGATTACGAGAACTGTGCGAACAAGTGCGAGAATGTTTACACCGTGCTCTTCCGCCAGAACGAAGGCTCGTATTTGCTGGGCGTGCTCGCCGCGAACTTGCTCAAGGAGAAGGCATTGCCCAACATCAAAGAGGATTCCAAGATTGGCATCGTCGGCGGCATGGATATCCCAGTGATCAACGACTTCATTGTGGGCTTCAAGCAGGGCATGCGCGACCAGGGCGTTGACCCTGAGAAGCACACCATTGTCCAGTATGTCGGCGGCGATAACCCCTGGAACAACCCAGCTAAGGGCAAGGAGATCGCGCTGGCAATGTACAACCAAGGCGCAGCAATTGTGTGGGGCGTGGCGGGCAACTCCGGCAGCGGCGTGTTCGAAGCCGCCGTCGAGGCGAAAGCCTATGCCTTTGGCGTAGACTCTGACCAGTACTTCACCATCGCCGACCCCGCACAGCGCGCCACTATCGTGACCTCTATGCTGAAGAACGTTGACATGGGCCTGTTCCGCGCGGCGAAGCTGCATTTAGAGGGCAAGCTCGGCTACGGTGCCTCTGAGCAAGTTGGCGTCGCTGGCGACGCGGTAGGCGTTGCTGTGAATGAGAACACGCGCAAGTTGGTCAGCGAGTCCATCTTGAAGAAGGTCGAGGAAGCAGCCCAAGCTATCAAGGAGGGCAAGATCGTCGTCGAGACGGCGCTCAAGTGACGCCTGCTCGCGCGTGAGCAATGGAGTGCACGAACATCAGCAGGGGCGAGGAAGCTCGCCCCTGCACGCGCCCATGACCCAAGCCACACCTTTCATCGTTGAAATGCGCGACATCTCGAAGGTGTATCCCAACGGGGTGCGCGCAAATGAGCACGTGAACTTTGCCGTGCGCCCGCGCGAGATTCACGCGTTGGTGGGCGAGAACGGCGCCGGCAAGTCCACGCTGATGAAGATCCTGTACGGCATGGAGCGCCCGAGCAGCGGTCAGATTTTCGTGCGCGGCAAGCCGGTCTCCATCCATTCTCCTCACGAAGCCATTGCGTTGGGGATCGGCATGGTGCATCAAAACTTCATGCTTGTCCCCTCATTTACGATCGCTGAGAACGTAGTGCTCGGCGCGGAGCCGGCGCGCCGCCGCTTGCTGGACTACAGGGCAGCCGTCGAGATCACGCGCCAGCTCAGCGCTCAGTATGGCTTGGAGGTGGACCCTGAGGCGCCCGTGGAAGCCGTGCCCGTCGGCATGCGCCAGCGCGTGGAAATTCTCAAGGCGCTCTACCGCGGCGCCGACGTGCTCATCCTCGACGAGCCTACCGCTGTGCTCACGCCGCAGGAGACGCACGAGTTGTTTGCCGCCATTCGCCAACTGGTGCAGAGCGGCAAGACGGTGATTTTCATCTCGCACAAGCTGCGCGAGGTGAAAGCAATCAGCGATCGAGTGAGTGTGATGCGCAACGCGCGCCTCGTGGACACAGTGAACACTGCCGAGGTGAGCGAGGAGCAGCTTGCGCGCATGATGGTCGGGCGCGAAGTGTTCTTGCGCGTGGACAAGGCGCCGATGCGGCGCGGCGAGCCTGTGCTGCAGGTGCGCGATTTGGAGTACGTCACTGAAGCCGGCGTGGAGATGCTCAAGGGCGTCTCGTTCAATGTGTATGCCGGCGAGATCCTTGGCGTCGCAGGTGTGGAGGGCAATGGGCAGACCGAACTCGTGGAGGTCATCGCCGGGCTGCGCTCTGCAGCGGCGGGGCAGGTGCGTCTGTGTGGCGTAGACATCACCAACGCGCCGCCGCGCCGCGTGCGTCAGGCTGGCGTGGCGCACATCCCCGAAGACCGTCTTACTAACGGCGTGGCGCTCTCCATGAGCATCGCCGAGAATCTCATCGTGGATCGCTACGAGCGCCCGCCGTTCACGCGGGGCGGGCTGATGCAGCCAGCGGCTGTCGCCGAGCATGCCGAGCGCCTCATTGACCAGTTCGCCATCCGCGCGCCAGATGGTGACGCGCCCGTAGCCTCGCTTTCGGGCGGGAACATGCAGAAAGTGGTTCTCGCACGCGAGCTCTCGTCCAGCCCCAAGTTGCTCATCGCCGCGCAGCCCACGCGTGGCGTGGACATCGGCGCTAGTGAGTTCATCTACGAGCAACTGGTTCGCGCGCGCGACAACGGCGTCGCTGTCTTGCTCGTCTCAGCAGACTTGAGCGAGGTCATGTCGTTAGCCGATCGCATCATGGTGATGAAAGACGGGCGCATCACTGCCGTTCTCGACAACACGCCCGACCTGACCGAAGAGGCGATTGGCTACTACATGTTGGGTGTCAAGCGCATGTCGGCAGAAGAGATTGCCGCGCGCGCGTAGCGCGTCTTCTTTCGCCATGGAGTCCACTGTTCCGCTTTCGTTCGATCGCGCCGCAGCGCGCAAAGTAGTGCAAGCTGAGCGGCGTCGTTCCACGCTCATTGACGTGGGGGTGACGTTAGCGACGATCTTCGCGGCGCTGCTCATGGGCTTTGTGGTCATCGCACTGCTGGGCAAGGATCCTGTCCGCGCCTACGAGGCGCTGCTCACCGGACCGCTTACGCGCTTGGGGCGTACTGGGCGCTGGCTGGAGTTGGCGACGAACTTGATCTTGGTTGGTCTTGGCGTTTCCATCGCTTTTCGCGCGCGGCAGTTCAGCCTCGGCGGGCAAGGACAGATGGTTGCTGGAGCGATTGTCGCTGCGCTGATCGCCATTTACGTGCCGCTGCCGCCACTGCTCGGCGTGTTGTTGCCCATCGCCGCAGCCATGGCGACCGGGTTCTTGCTCGGTCTGTTGCCCGGGGCGATGAAGGCATACCTCAACGCCAATGAGATCGTCTCGACCTTGATGCTCAACGCGATCGTGCTGCGGCTGTACGACTACATCCTCACCTTCCATCTCAAACCGCAAGGCAGCGAGACTACGCGATCGTTGCCGGTGCAGCCGACAGCGCAGCTTCCCACGTTCTATGAGCTGCTCGGCGTTGACCTGGGGCGCTTCAACCTCGGCGTGGTGTTGGTGATCGTAGGGGCAGTGGGCGTTTGGTTGCTGCTGGAGCGCACGCCGTTCGGCTTCGCCATCCGCACCATTGGCGCCAACGAGAAGTTCGCGCGCTACGGTGGAATTGACACGCGCCGTGTGATCATGCTGGCGTTCGCCGCAGGCGGCGCAGTCTCCGCGTTGGCGGGGGTGCATCTGCTGCTTGGCGTGCATCGGCGCCTCTTCCTCGACTTCGTCGGCAACATTGGGTGGGATGGAATCACGGTGGCGCTGCTAGCGCGCAACAATCCTCTGCTTGTGCCGCTGAGCGGCTTGTTCTACGCCTACTTGCTGGTCGGCGGTGACCGCGTAGAACAACAGGCGCAGGTTGGCTCTGAGTTGGTGCAGGTGATCCAAGCGGTGATCATCTTGCTCATCACAGCGCAGGTGCTGGGCGATTGGATTCGCGCTTGGCGTGCCCGCGCGCAGGTGGAGGTGTGACCATGGAAGCGATCAGCGTGATCTTCAGCGTCGCCTTTGTCGCCGCCGTGCTGCGCGTCTCCACGCCGTTGATCTTGCCAGCGCTGGGCGGGCTGATCTCCGAGCTGGGTGGCGTGATCAACATCGCGCTAGAAGGCATCATGCTCGTCGCGGCGTGCGCTGGCGTGTTGGTGAGCGTGTGGACGCAAAGCGCTTGGCTGGGCGCGATCGCCGGCGTAGCATTGGGCATGTTCATCGCGCTCGTGTTGGCGTTCTTTCACCTCAATCTCAAGGCGGACTTGATCCTCGCCGCCATCGCGCTGAATCTGCTTGCCTCGGGAGGAACGATCTTTGTGGTGTATCTGGTGACTGGCGACAAGAGCAGCACCAGCCGCTTGGTTAGTGGTCAAATGCCGTTCCTCAGCGACTTCATCCCCAGCGTGCGCGAGCTAGGCGATCTCGGGCGCTTGCTCGATCAGAACATCCTCACCTACGCCGCGTTTGTGTTGACTGCGCTGGTGGCTCTGTTCCTCTACCGCACACGCACAGGAATCCACCTGCGTGCCGTAGGGGAGAACCCCGAAGCTGCGCGCTCAGTGGGCATCAACGTGCGCCGCATGCAGTACCTAGCGCTGCTGCTGAGCGGCATGTTGGCGGCGCTGGGTGGCGTTTACCTCAGCATGGGCTACGTCAAGTTCTTCGCGCGCGACATGACCGGCGGGCGCGGCTTCATCGCCTTGGCGGCAATTTACTTGGGCGCGCGCAAGCCGCTCGGGGTGTTGATCGCAGCGTTGGTGTTTGGGGCAGCGGAGGCGCTCTCGATTCAGCTCGGCAATCTGCGCGTGCCGACCCAGTTGGTGCAGATCATTCCCTATTTCGCCACGCTTGCCGCGTTGGTGATCTACGCTGTGGCGCAGCGACAGCGCGCGTTGGCGCGGCAACGCGCATTCTTGCAGTCGCGCGCCGCACGCCAAGTCTAGCCCTTACGATCCGCGCGCCATGAAGCTCTGCGTCATCCCCGGTGACGGCATCGGGCAGGAGGTGATCCCTTGCGCAGTCGCGGTGCTCCAGCATGTGATGCCCGATTTAGAGATCGTCGAGGCGCGCGCCGGCTGGGCTTGCTTTCAAGAAACTGGCAGCGCACTGCCCGAGGCAACGGTTGAAGCGATTCACACCTGCGGCGCTGCGTTGTTTGGCGCAGTCTCTTCGCCGCTGCACAAAGTCGAAGGCTACCGCAGCCCGATCGTGCAATTGCGCCAGCGCTTCGACCTTTACGCCAACTTGCGCCCCACGCGCATCGCGTGGTCGCTGGCGCTGCGCTGGATGGGGCGTGCGCAGTCAGTGGACTTGATGCTGGTGCGCGAGAACACCCAGGGGCTGTACTCTGGACGTGAGCGCATCGTTGGCGATGAAGCCATTGCGGAGCGCGTGATCACGCGCGCCGCTTCAGAGCGCATTGCGCATGTGGCGTTTTCCTTGGCGCGTGAGCGCGAGCGCAAGACGGTGACCATCGTGCACAAGGCGAACATCCTGCCGATAACCGATGGGTTGTTCCGCGATTCGGTGCGCACGGTTGGCGCGCAGTATCCCGAGGTGAAGATCAACGAGATGCTGGTGGACACGGCAGCGATGATGCTTGCCTCGCGCCCCGGACAGTTTGACGTGATCGTTACAACCAACCTTTTCGGCGACATCCTCAGCGATGTTGCCAGTGTGTGGGGCGGCGGATTGGGCATGGCGCCTTCGCTGAACCTCGGCGCACAAGTGGCCATCGCTGAGCCAGTGCACGGCAGCGCGCCGGACATTGCCGGCAAGGGCATCGCCAATCCGTGCGGCGCGATCTTGAGCGCTGCGCTGCTGTTGCGTTACCACTGGCATCGCCCTGACCTTGCTGACCGCATCGAGCGCGCGGTGTATGCAGCGATCGAGAGCGGCGTGCAAACGCCTGACCTCGGAGGCAGCGCAACCACGCGTGCCATGCTGGAGGCGATTCTGCAGCGCTTGTAGTCAGACGCGCGGATGTTTGAGCAGCCAGCGGTATGTCTGCGGTCGGCGCTGATCGAGCAGCGGGAAGAGCTTGCGCCAAAAGTCCATCACGCCGAAGTCCAGCTCGGTGACGATGACCGCGGGGCGATGGCGTGGCGCCTGCGCTAGGATTTTGCCCGTGGGGTCGCAGACGAACGAAGAGCCGTAGAAGCGCACAGTTCCTTCATTGCCCACGCGATTCACAGCCGCCACGAAAAGCCCATTGGCGATAGCATGCGCCTGCATCATGAGCTGCCAAAGCGGCTGCGTGTCGAAGCGCGGGAAATTCGGCTCGCTGCCGATAGCGGTGGGATACACAATCAGCTCTGCGCCTTTGAGTGCGTAGATGCGCGCTAGCTCTGGGAACCACTGGTCGTAGCAAGTCGGCACGGCAATCTTGATGAAGCCTAAATCGTGCACGGGGTAGTCGCTGTCGCCCGGCTCGAAGTAAAACGTCTCCTCGTAGCCAGTGCCGCTGGGGATGTGGTGCTTGCGCGTGAAGCCAACAAGATCGCCGTTCGGCGCGAAGATCACCGCCGTGTTGTAGTAGTGGGCATGCCCGTCGCGCGCGCGCCGGCGCAGCGGCTCGCCACGCTCGAACAATGAGCCGATCACGAAGGCGCCGCTTTCGCGAGCTAGCTCGCGGCACAGGGCGCTTGTCGGTCCCTCGCCAAGCGGCTCGGCAAGCGTGCGCAGCTCAGGGTCTTGAACGTCGCCAAAGTAGCGGTGCAGGGTGAGTTCCTGCAAGGCGATGAGCTGCGCGCCTTGAGCGGCAGCCTGCATCACGCCGCGACGCAAGGCGGTAGCATGCTGCTTCGGGTCGGGGCGCCAGCGTTGCTGCACGAGACCAATGCG
>JANWUW010000044.1 GCA_025057935.1 Thermoflexales bacterium | reverse complement strand
CGGGCTAGAGAGTGCTGCAACTCAGCATGCCCAGCTTCAACCGAATAGGTCTGCGACTTGCCCAGCGCAACCAGATGCCACCCGCCACGGTGGTCTAAAGCGTCATACCCACTGTAGCCGTCGGTGCAATGCTGAAATGCCCGTGGCGCTTGACCCACCGCCGTCCGTAACACCGCTTCATCGCGGGATAGGGCTGCCTGCCAGCTCATGACGCAGCGCGTTCGGCGCTCGACCTGCGTGACGAGATAGACGCGTTTTTTACTCCCGACGAATGTGAACAGCTCATCGCGCTCGACGACGGTATCGTCCTCGGTTGGAGGCTGTGGGATGGGGGCAGCCAAAGCACGCTCACCAGCGCGCTTGACCCAGTTGGCTACCGATTGCGGGTTGACACGCAGATTGCGCCCGATGCGTCGGAAGCTGTGACCATCCAGATACATCTCGACGGCTTGGCGACGGGTGCACAGGTAGCGCTGGCTGCTGCTGTGATTCTTGCCTCGTTTGACCACCGATTCGCTTTGGCCTCTTGGACACTTCATGTATCCAATACTCCCTCGGCAGCGTCGAGCTGGGCACGCAGTGCGACCTTAGGGCAAAGGAAAGTTCAGGGGTGCCTGTGGCGGGACCACCTTGACCACGCTGACACCCTCTTAGCCGGTTTTGGGAGCGGCGCATCAGGACATGCAGGCAGCTGGCGTCAAAGCGCAAGTCGCTGACCTGCAAGGCGACTAACCTGGAGCGCTTGAACACGCCAGCTCTGCAACGAGGATGAGGGCTTTGTTGCGCATGCCGCGTAAGTCGCTGCTGTGATGGGGAATGAGGGCAGGGATCTGGTTGAGCTGGAGCGGCGCTTTGCCTCGTTGGTATGCGCTGAGGGTGCGACGTATACCTTACAGCGATGTGCACAACAGGGGTCTTGACAGGGTTTGGGAACGCGGGCGGCTTCGGGGGCGAAGCCGATTGCGGCAAGCTTGAGCTGAAAGGGTAGAAATGATTGCCTCGGCAAGGCGAGTGAGAAGGTCGACGACGGCATCAAGCGAGGCAGGGAGGGAGTCGTAACTGTTGGCTTAGCAGGAGAGGAAGAACTCGCCACAGACGGTGGCATAAGCGAGATAGGCGGCGTTGGCTTTGGAGGCGAAGAGGAAGCGCTCGAGTCAAGCGCGCAGGGCAAAGGTGTGCAAGGCAGCTTGGGAGTTAGGGATGGCGTGTCGGTCGCAGCGTCTCTCGTGAACGATTTGGAGAGTCATCGGATCTTGGCAAGGCAGAATCGCTCTCGGCAGAAGATGAGGCTTGTGCAGGTGGAGAGATGTGATCCTCCACTGCTGCCGCAGAGTTGGCATACTCGCTCCTTGAGCAAGGTAGGGCAGTCTTCCAATGGCATAGCCTCGGCGATCTGCTGCGCGTATGCGTCCACAATCACGCGCTCAAGCAGGCTCGACACAATCATTTCCCCTCGCGGCGCCCTCGATTCCCGCCATGTCTTCCAAAGGCCTCATTGCCTTCTGCGCATTCTGTTTGTGCCTTGCCGATGGAGCTTGTCTCAACAATTTGAGAGGTAGCTTCCCGCACAGGAGAGCATGCCCTAACACCCTCTGCCGCTGACAAGCAGGTGGCATGGCAAGGCAGCCTAGAGGTAGTGCAAGTCAAGTTGCTACGCGAGGCTATGCGAGGCAGCCAGCGGAGACTTGAAGAAGGCATGCAAAGTCGAGACAGCAGCGAGCGTGTGAATCAGCGGAATGCCGAAGCGGCAGGTGGTGCTTAGGGCACGTCTTACAACTTGGTGTGTAGTAAGAGCCACGTTGGAGCGCAAGCGCTGCCCAACCGAGCTCATCGAGGCGCAGCAGGCATGCATCAAGCCTCGCCTCCCCCACCCGCCGCGCTGGATGCTCGATGTCATCCCCACATGCTGCGCATGGGTTTGCCCATGGTGCATGCTGCCGCACGACTTCCTTGGCGTGGAAGACGGTGTATCACTACTTTCACCGCTAGCGCGCAGATGGCACGTGGGAGCGGCAAAACCATCGAAAGCGTTGAGTAGCAGCGGACACCACTGGGCTGACCATGCGGCAGCGGTGCGTGCAGCGGATGCGCGCGAGGGTGAGCGAGGGTAGGCGGTGGGAGCAAGACGACTGCAGCAACTCGCAACGGTGTGGGTGGCGAAGTATGCAGGCAGCGTGAGGCGTGGGCGGGTGAGCGGTTGGAGTGCGGGTGGAAATAGTGCGGCATCGAGGGCAAGCGTTTGAGGTGTTGCCGCAGCAGCAGGTGCTGGAGCGAAGGTTTGCGCGGCCGAGGTAGTCCGACAGTTGAAAAAAGGACTGCGAGTTCATGCTAGAGAGCCACGTGAGTTGGATCGACTCGGCGATGGTGCACATTGTCATGTGGCAGCTGGAAGGGCTCAGGACTGAAACAAGTATTCAACTGCAAGACACGCTCCATGCTGACCTAGTCGGACGCTCTGTAATCAAACGCGATGCGCTGAAGCGCAGGGCTAGCTTCAGTTGTTTGATCGCGCCACAGCACTACGCGGTAGCGCGCGTAGCGCCCTTTGATGCCATTCAGTGCTTGCGACCAAGTGCCGTTGCCCACCGCGCCGATCTCCACCCAAGTAGGGTTGTAGAGCGCCGTCAGGTTGTCACTTGCAGCGACGTAAAGGGTGATCCCTGTGCCGGGGGCAATTTGAGCAAGGGTCTGCACGCGCGTCCAAGTCGAGCCCGTTTGGTCACTCGACATCGCCACAGACTCGAGCACGCCGAACGTGGGGTAACTCGTGCCGTAAACCGAGCGTGGCTGGCTGAACCACTCCCCGTTGCTGCCACGGGCTGCACCAGATGAGGCATAGATGCTAGCTGCGCTGAGCACGGGGAGACGAAGCGTTGATACTGCAGCGTATGGAGCGCGTGGCACGCCACGGTGGAGATAGACATGCCCTGCTACGCCGCCCTCCCAGTATCTGCCGCCTGGGTCAGGTTCGATGCCCTGCTGAGCAGTTAGCAGATCAGTGAACCCGTCCCCGTTTAGGTCACTCAGACTCAGCCCGCGGAAGCCAAATGCTTGAGGCAGTGTCCAGAAGTTCGTTGCTACGCCGCTTCTAGGGAGAGGTCCCCAGAAGACCCGCACAAACCCACCGTCGTAATTTTGCAGCACGACATCGAAGTTGCCGTCATTGTCCATGTCGGCGACGCTAGCTTTCATTGCACCAACCCCGGGCAGCTCCGTCCGCGCTGCTGGGCTGTAGATCACCCGATACGGTCCACCTGCTTGTCCCCAATACACGTAGCTGTTGACCGTGTAGGTCTTGCCATCGGACCAATTGGCGAAGACCAGCTCAGGGCGGTCATCCTTGTTCAGATCGGCAACGGCAACGCTGAAGGCACCTTGAGTTGGCAACGATGTGCGGTCTGCAGGGCTGTAGCTCACGCCGTATGTGCCGCCGGAGCGTGCCCAGTAAATGTAGCTATCAATGACAAACGCTTCGCCGTCGAACTTGTTGGCGAAGACTAACTCGGGCAAGCCATCTCTGTTCAAGTCAGCGACAGCAACGCCGTGCGCGCCTTGGGTAGACAGCGCCGTGCGCGCTGCAGGGCTGTAGGTCACACCGTAGCGACCACCTGCCTATCCCCAATAGATGTAGCTCTCGATCTTGTGCGCGCGATCATCATTGGCGCACGCAAGGACAATTTCAGGGCGACCATCGCGGTTAAGGTCTGCAACCGCGATCCCGTGCGCGCCGGGAGCGGGGAGTTCGGTGCGGTCAGTCGAGCTATATGCAACACGGCGAGAGGTGCCCTGCGCGGCACGCCCCCAGTAGATGAAGCTGTTGACATTGCGCGTTTCATTGCTCCGAAAGTTGGAAAGCACGATCTCGGGCAAGCCATCGCCGTTTAAGTCGGCGGGAAGCATCCCATGTGCGCCGATCCCCTGCAGGGTCGTCCGTGCAGAGGCATCCCAGCGCGGCTGACGAGGTGTTCCTAGCCCCCAGAAGATCCAGCCTCCCTCAAATACATGCGTTGCTGCGTTGTCCCACCAGTTAGCGACCAGCAGCTCAGGGACACCATCGCCGTTCAGGTCGCTCGACCAAGGGTTGCCGCTGTCGCTGCGGTGGTTGCCAGCAAGCCGCAGCGCCCGACTGGCTGAGGTGTCTTTAGGGTGCTGACACCAAACGCCCTCGCCTGCGCAAACCCCAAACGTGCCAACGAGCGCGCCATTCATTGGCGCAGTTGACGGACGGAAGAAGAGGCGCGTTGTCCGTGGCTGCGCAATCAGTTCGCTGGTCGGTACCGTCCACTCAGCTTGCGTCCAACTCCCGTTGCCCGTGTGTGCAGCAAAAGAAGCGTTGCTCAGTCCTGAAAGAGCGAGGAGCAGCGCAGCAAGCCCAGCTCGCTTTCGCGAAAACATCGCTCATGAAGTGTAACTCGCAAATGCTCTCTTGCGAGCGCATCCCGCATGGCTTCCTGCACTCGCGGCCGCGCTCTCTTCCAAATCCTAACGCCAGATGCAAGGATGACGGCGTCGTGAGAGGCGAGTCGAAGCGAGAGCTACTGCGGATTCAATTAAGGCTTAGCCAGGTTTTGGAGCAGGCAATTGAGGCGACGCAGAAGGTCAGGCAGGTTCGCGTCGACGACGAGGCGATGGATGCGCTACGCTATCAAGTGGAACATGACTGTCTGACGGCAGTGGCGCGCCGGCAGCCTGTGCAGCAGCGACGCAGGCTGCGTAGGACGCACTCAAGAGAGCGACTACGTCGTCGGCTGTGGCGCAGCCCAATGATGCCTCTAGGTCTAGCTAAGCGACTGTTTAGCGCGGAATGACCTCTCAGCCATGCCGCTGCATGAAGCGCGCAATGCGCTCAAGCGCCTCTTCGATCTTCTCGTACGCAGTGGCGTAGCACATGCGCACGAAGCCCTCGCCGCCAACGCCAAACGCAGATCCGGGCACCACAGCAACGCGCTCCTCGAGCAGCAATCGCTCAGCGAACTCATCATCGCTCATGCCGCTTTTGGCAACGGAAGGGAAGGCGTAAAACGCACCGCGCGGCTCGAAGCAATCCAAGCCCAGCGCGTTTAAGCCGCTGACGATCAGGCGCCGGCGACGGTCATACTCGGCGACCATGCGCTGCACGTGCTCCTCACCTTCTCGCAGCGCGGCAAGCGCCGCGTGCTGTCCTGTGGTGGGCGCAGACATGATGGTGTACTGATGCACTTTGCGCGCTGCAGCGAGGATCTCCTTCGGCGCCGCCATGTAGCCAATGCGCCAGCCAGTCATAGCGTAGTCCTTGCTAAAGCCGCCCAGCAGCACAGTGCGCGCCCTCATGCCTGGCAGCGCTGCGAAGCATACGTGCTCAACGCCATACACCAAGCGGTCGTAGATCTCATCGCTGATCACGATAAGGTCGTGCTGTTCAGCGAGTGCAGCGATCTCCACCAACCGCTCGCGGCTCATCACGGCGCCAGTAGGGTTGTTCGGGTATCCAATCAGCAGCGCTTTGGTGCGCGGCGTGATGCGCGCAGCAATAGCCGCTGCGCTCACTTGGAAATCCTCCTCGACGCGGGTCGGCACTGCGACCGGCGTGCCGCCTGCAAAGATCACCTCAGCAGGATACGCGACGAAGCACGGTTGTGGCACGACGACTTCGTCGCCGGGATCAATGATGGCAGTGAGTGCAAGGTAGAGCGCTTCGCTCACGCCAACGGTGATCAGCAGCTCCTCCTCGGGGTCGTAAGAGACACCGTATAGCCGCTCAAGGTGAGCGCTCAACGCTTCGCGCAGCTCGCGCAAGCCGGCATTGCTCGTATAGCCTGTCTCGCCGCGTTGCAGCGACGCGATGCCTGCGTTCAGAATCGGCTCTGGAGTGACAAAATCCGGCTCGCCGATGCCAAGCGAGATCACGTCTTTCATCGTCGCGGCGATGTCGAAGAACTTGCGGATGCCCGATGGAGGCACAGCGGCAACACGCTGTGAGATGTAAGTGCGCATGATTCAACGTCCGTTCTCGTCGAAGTCCACCACGCTGGAATCGCCCACGTTGAAGCGGCGCGGGCGACCGATCAACACTGCGTCGCGCCCGATCAGCGAGTTCGCCATCACATGATCGATCACCTGCGCGCCGCTCTCAACCACACTTTCGCGGATCACGCTGTGCTCGATGTGACAGCCCTCGCCGATGGAGGCATTAGGTCCGATCACGCTGTTGACAATGTGTGCGCTTGGGTGAATGTTCACTGGCGGCACCACCACCACACCAGCACGTCCTCTCCAGAGCGCGCTGTTGTCGTGACCGTGCGCAAGCAGATAGCGATTGGTCTCGAGCACCGCTTGAGCCGTGCCGCAATCCAGCCACACGTTCACGGTTTGCGGGCGCAGCTTGGCGCCACGCTCGATCATGATGTTGAAAGCATCGGCGAGGAAGTACTCGTTTTTGATCTTGACGCCCCGCTCGATCAGCGTTGCACAGGCGTCCATGAGCGCGTCAGCGTCGCGCACGTAGTACATTCCGATCACCGCGAGGCGATTCTCAAACGTGCTCGGCTTCTCGATAAAGCGCGCGATGTAGCCCTGCGCGTCGAGTTGCACCACGCCAAAGCGACGCGGGTCGTCAACTTCTTTGACGAAGATCACGCCGTCGCTTGACTCGCGCTCGAGCGCTTGCAGGTCGGCGTCGGCAAGCGTATCCACGAAGATGATGAGCGTGGGACCGTGCACTAATCCGCGCGCGAGCAAGATGGCGGGGGCTTGTCCATTCAGCTCTTTCTGCTCCACGTATGCGCCGCGCAGATGTGGGTAATTCGCGCGCACATACTGCTCGATCTGCTCGCCGAGGTAGCCGACAACGAACACGAACCGATCCACGCTGACGGCGGAGAGCACACGATCGAGGATGTGCCCAAGCACAGGCTTGCCCGCAACGCTCACCAGCGGCTTGGGCTTGGAATAAGTGTGTGGGCGCAATCGTGTGCCGAAACCAGCAAGAGGGATGATGACGTTCATGGCTCCTGGGTCAAAGCGGGTTTGCGCAGATGGAAGTCGGTGGTGAGTTGATAGGCGCGTGCGACACTGAGCACACGCTGCTCGCCAAAAGCCGGCCCGATCAACTGCAAGCCAATTGGCAAGCCCTGTGAATCAAAACCGCAGGGGATGCTGATTGCGCACACGCCCGCCAAACTCGCAGGCAAAGTGAAAACATCGGCAAGATACATCTGCCACGGATCGTTGGTGCGCTCGCCGATGGGAAAGGCAGTGGTCGGCGAGACTGGTGCTGCGATGACATCTACGCGCTCGAAGGCTTGATCAAAATCACGCTTGATCAGCGTGCGCACCTTCTGCGCGCGGATGTAGTAGGCGTCGTAGTAACCCGCGCTGAGCGCATAGGTGCCGAGCATGATGCGGCGCTTCACTTCAGCGCCAAAGCCCTCTCCACGCGTGCGCCGATACATGTCAACCAAGTCGTTGGAGGGCACGCGCAAGCCATACTTCACGCCGTCGAAGCGCGCGAGATTCGCAGAGGCCTCAGCGGGAGCGATGATGTAATACGCTGGCAGCCCAAGATGGGTGTGAGGCAGATGGACAGGCACAAGGTGCGCGCCAAGATCAGCGAGGTGAGCAATGGCAGCGCGCACTGCGCGCTCCACGTCAGGCTGCATGCCCTCAACGAAGTACTCTTCCGGCACGCCCACGCGCACGCCGTCGAGCTCTGGCAGCTGTGCTGCAATTGCGTCCACATCAATGGGCGGAGCGTCCACTGAGGTCGCATCGCAGGTATCAGCGCCTTCCATCGCGCGGAGCATGATCGCCGCATCGAGCACATCTTTCGTAAGTGCGCCGACAGTGTCCAGCGAGGAGGCAAACGCGATCAGGCCGTAGCGCGAGACGCGCCCGTACGTGTTCTTCAAACCCGTGACGTTGCACAGCGCTGCAGGTTGGCGAATGCTTCCGCCAGTGTCGGTGCCAAGCGCCGCACAGCACAGGTCCGCGGCAACAGCTGCGCTCGACCCGCCAGACGATCCGCCGGGCACGCGCGAAACATCCCAGGGATTGCGTGTTGGGCCGAACGCCGAGTGCTCGGTCGAGGAGCCCATGGCGAACTCGTCGCAGTTCAGCTTGCCGAGGAAAACAGCGCCGAGCGCGCGCAGCTTTGCCACAGCGGTGGCGTCCCACGTTGGCACGTAGTTGGCGAGGATGCGCGAGCCGGCTGTGGTGCGCACTCCGCGCGTGCTGAGCACGTCCTTGATGGCGATGGGCACGCCGAGCAGTGGCGTGTCCTCTCCAGCAGCGATGCGCGCGTCTGCCTCGCGCGCCATGCGCAGCGCCTCTTCTGGTGTGACGGTGATGTAAGCGTTGAGGTGAGGGTTGAGCGCGGCAATGCGCTCGAGGAACGCTTGCGCTAGTTCAACTGCGGAGCACGCGCGGCGGCGCAGCAGATCGCGAGCAGCATGGACGGTGAGCGTGTGCAGCATGACAGACGATGCTACTCTTCGTCGCCGAGAGTGGCGGGCACGATGAAGAACGCGCCATCGGTTTGCGGCGCGTTGCGCAGCGCCTCCTCGCGCGTCAGCCCATGCTCTGGCGTGTCGTCAGCGCGCATTACGCTGTGGACGGGAAGCACCGTCGCAGTGGGCGGGATGCCCTCCACGTTCACCTCAGCCAACGCAGCAGCGTGGTCGAGGACAGTGGAGAGCTGCTGAGCGAAGCGCTCACGTTCTTCTGGTGAGAGATGGAGGCGCGCCAAGCGCGCAATGTGCTCGACTTCTTCTGGGCTAAGCATGGCGCGCTACTCTTCATCAGCTGAAACTTCTCCAGCTTCTTCACCGCTTGCGAGTGCCGCCACGGGACGCGGCGAGGCGATGCGTGGCGGCTCGTAGGCAGGCGGCTCAACATCGCCCGCCATGTTGGTGGTGCCGCGCAAATAGGCGCCTTCGTGCAGCAGCAAACTGTTCACATTGAGGTCGCCCCACACTTTGCCAGTCTCGGTGATCTCAACTTTGTTTGCGGTGATGTTGCCCTTAAGCTGACCAGCGACCAAGACGTTGTATGCCTGCACTTCAGCGATCACGCGCCCAGTTTCGGCGACCACCAGATTGCCAGTGATCTGAATCGTGCCTTCGACAATGCCCTCCACACGCACGCCACCATCGGCGGTCAAGATGCCGTTAATGCGGCAATTTGGACCGATGACGGTTTCAATTTTTGGGGTGAGCGCAAGCGAGGGTGAAGGCATGCTGGGATTCGGCTGAGAAGCACCCTGCGCTGCGGCTTGAGCTTGTTGTGGCGGAGCTGTTCGATCTCTTCCGAACATATTCTGTTGACCGCGCTTACTCGTTGCAGGGTTTCCCTACAAATGGTGCCCACCATACCTGTTGCGGAGAGGAAGCTTCTGGAAGAACCACCAGCACTTCACCAGGCTTCGTGCGGTGGTGTTGCCGCGCCCATCGCTCGACATAGGCATCGCTGCGCGCATATTGCGCTGCTGCTTGCAGCCCTGCGAGCATCGCCTCCTCACATTGCACCACGCGGGAAAGACGCTGCACTTCCGATTCTACCCGTGCCAGCGCCTCCAAGCGCGACGGGATATTAACGAGCAGCGAGATAGAAAGCGCAACGAAAAGACCTGCGAGAATCAAAATGACGAAAGTGTTCACCCGCGCCGAGGAAGGGGGTGAGAGGTCATCATAAGGTGCGGGTGAGAAGCGCATGCTGGCGTAAGGATGCCGAAGCTGGGACTTGAACCCAGACGAGGTTGCCCTCACTACGCCCTGAACGTAGCGCGTCTGCCAATTCCGCCACTTCGGCGCG
>JANWUW010000025.1 GCA_025057935.1 Thermoflexales bacterium | reverse complement strand
TCGATCTCGCCATCTACGGCAAGGGTGGTCTCTGGAGCGAGAGCGCGGAAGCCTTTCTCGCGCATCACAGCTTCGAGCACGCTGGCGGCTTCCTCTTCGAGAGTAGCGCCGAAGGTTTGCTGGAGATGGTTCACGGTTGTCTTGAGCTCTTGCAGAGTGGCAGCAAGCGTATCAACGCGTTGATCGGTGCGCCGCTGCGCCTCAGCAAGCTCCTCAAGTCGCTGCTCAGTGCGCCGCTGCGCCTCAGCAAGCTCCTCAAGCCGCTGCTCGGTGCGCCGCTGCGCCTCGGCAAGCTCCTCAAGTCGCTGCTCGGTGCGCCGCTGCGCCTCGGCAAGCGCAGCGACAGCCTCCTCCAACCGCGTGATGCGCTCCTCCGACCGCCGCTGCGCCTCCGCGAGCGCGGCGACAGCCTCCTCCAGCCGCGCGATGCGCTCCTCAGAGCGGCGCTGGGCTTCAGCAAGCTCTCGCACTAGGGCTGGCAGCTCGAGCAGCTCCTCGGTCAGCACCAACCGACGCAGCTCTGCGCGCCACTCTGGATGTGCTTGCAGCGCCTCAACGAAGGCAAGGAAATCAGAATACTCCAGCGCCATGCTCGCCTGAAATTGTATCACCCCCAAAGCGCTTGCGCGAACTGGGCACGCCGCCTTCTGCGCATCGCCCACTCACTTTTGCCGCGCTGCGGTACAACACATGCTCATCATGAGCGATCTCCTCGCCATTGCGCTTTCGTTCCTCTACGTCTTCGCCGTGCTCGGCGCCGCCGAGGTGCTGCGCCGCGCTCTGGAGTTGCCCGTCGAGTTCACGCGCAAGGTAGTGCATGTCGCTGTGGGCATGTGGGCGTTTGGCACAGTGGCGCTGTTCAGCAGCCGCTGGGCAGCGATGGTGCCGCCGCTGGCTTTCGTCGTGCTGAACTACATCTCCTATCGCCGCGGCACGTTCGCTGCCATGGAGACTGGCGAGAAGTCCAACTTGGGCACGGTGTACTTCCCGCTCGCGTTTGCCGCGATGATCGCGCTGTTTTTCGAGGTGAGTCGCTCGCTAGTGGTGTTGACGCTGATGCCGATGACGTGGGGCGACGCCTTTGCAGCGGTTCTCGGTCGGCGCTTTGGGCGCCACCGTTACACAGTGTTCGGCGCGACGCGTAGCTTGGAAGGATCAGCAGCGATGTTTGTCTTCGCATGGCTCAGCGTGATGCTCAGCGCCCTAGTCTTCGGCATGTCGCCCGAGCGCGCGCTCGGGATGGGCTTGGCGCTGGCGTTCGTCTCGACACTTGCCGAAGCGCTGAGCGTGCGCGGCTTGGATAACCTGCTTGTCCCAGCGGCATGCGCAGTGGTCGGTTGGCTGCTGCGCAGTTGGGCGATGTAAATGGCGCTGCTGATCCGCAACGCCACGCTTGTCTTGCCGCAGCGTGTAATCGAGCGCGGCTGGCTGCGCATTGAGGGGCGCAGCATTGCCGCAATGGGCGCGGGCGAGTCACCCATGCCACAGCCAGAAGACGCGCTGATCGAAAAGCCGGCGCTGCTTGTGCTGCCTGGCTTGGTCAACGCGCATACGCACCTCGAGCAGACGTTCATGCGCGGCTACGCGGGCGGCAAGCCGCTCATCGCGTGGCTCAAGCACTACGTCTGGAAGTTGCAGGCCGCGATGACGGTTGAGGACGTGCGCTTAGCGACGCTGCTGGGGTTGCTCGACGCGCTGCGCGGGGGCGCAACCACCATCGTGGATCACCACAAGGTGCCGTTCTCACACCAGCACACCGACGTCGTGTTGGAGACGGCAGCGCAGCTCGGCGTGCGTTTAGTGCTGGCGCGCGCGTGGGCGGACACAGGCGCTGAAGCCGAAGCTGCGTCTGCTATCCTCGACGACCTGCGACGCTTGTTCGCCGAGTGGCACGGCGCTGCTGAAGGGCGCATCCGCATTGCCAACGGTCCGCTAGCGCCATGGCGCTGCAGTGCAGCGATGTTACAGCGCACCACGTCCCTCGCGCGGCAGCACAACGCGATCACGCATTGCCACGTGAGCGAGACACAACACGAGGTCGCGCTTACCATGCGCGCCACTGGGCTGCGCCCCGTGCAGTGGCTGGCGCGGCTCGGCGTGCTCGGCGCCGATTTCCACGCCGTGCATAGCGTGTGGCTAGACGATGAGGAGATCGCATTGCTGCAACGACACAGCGCGCAAGTGACGCACTGCCCAGTAGCAAACGCGATCCTCGCCTCTGGCGTGGCGCCGGTCGCGCGCTTGCTGCGCGCGGGCGTGCGCGTTGCCCTTGGCACGGACGGACCCGCTAGCAACGACGCCCAAGACTTGCTCGAAACGATGCGCTGGGCAGCATATCTGCAACGCGCGCACACCCTCGACCCAGAAGCGCTTCCGCCGCGCACGGCTTTGCGCTTGGCGCTGCAGCGACCTGATGGCAGCGAGGCTGCGCTGCAGCCTGGCGCGCCTGCCGACCTCACGCTCATTGACCTTGACCGTGTGCACATTCAACCTGTGCACGATCCGCTTGCGGCGTTGGTGTATTGCGCGCGCAACGGCGACGTGTGGGGCGTCATCGTGGATGGACGCCTGATCATGCGCGCGGGGCGCTTCGTGGAAGTGGACGAAGCAGCGCTGCTCGCCGAATGTCGCGATCGCGCGCGGCACTTAGCGCGGCGCGCTGGGCTGCTTGACGACTGAGCGCCCGTAAGTGCGCGTTAGCTTGCGCAAGCGCGCGGCGATCTCGGGCGTGATCTGCGCCCAAGTGAAGCGCCACTGCCAGTTGCCCTCTGCGCGACCAGGGAAGTTCATGCGCGCCTCGCTGCCCAAGCCGAGCACGTCTTGCAAAGTGAAGATCACTGTGTCGGCGACGGACATCATCAGCAGGCGGATCACGTCCCAGTGGATCGCGCTGCCGTCAGTGCCGATGTAATCGAGCACGCGCTGACGCGTTTCCGCGTCGAGCTTCTCGAACCAGCCTACAGTGGTGTCGTTGTCGTGCGTGCCTGCGTAGGCTACCGTGTTGCGCACATAGTTGTGCGGCAGGAACTCCGAAGAGGCATCGGCGACGAACGCGAAGTGCAACACGCGCATGCCAGGGAAGCCAAGCGCGTCGCGCAAGGCGCGCACTTCGTCAGTGATCACGCCAAGGTCCTCCGCGATGATTGGCAGCTCGCCCAACGCCTCGCGCAGCGCTTGAAAGAGCGCAAGCCCCGGACCCTTCACCCAGCGTCCGTTGACTGCTGTTGGCTCGTGCGCTGGCACTTCCCAGTACGCCTCGAAGCCGCGGAAGTGATCAATGCGCACGAGGTCGAACAAGCGAAGCGCCATGCGGCAGCGGTCAATCCACCAGCGGTAGCCCTGCGCCGCCATCACCTCCCAACGGTAGAGCGGGTTGCCCCAACGCTGACCAGTAGGGCTGAAGTAATCAGGCGGCACACCAGCGACGAATTGCAGCTCGCCTCTCTCATCAATTGTGAACAACTCGCGGTGCGCCCAAGCGTCGGCGCTGTCGAAGGCAACGAAGATCGGGATGTCGCCGATGATGCGCACGCCTTTCGCATTGGCGTAGGCTTTGAGCGCGCTCCACTGGCGAAAGAACACGAACTGCGCGAACTTGTGCAACTGGATCGCTTCGCGCAGCCGATGCCGTGCGCGCGCAAGCGCGTTGGGCGCCCGCTGCACCAGGTCATCCGCCCATGTGTTCCATGGGTCGCCATCGTGCGCGTCTTTTAGCGCCATGAACAGCGCGTAATCCTCTAGCCAAGCCGACTCTTGTTCGCAGAACGCCTCGAACGCCTGGCGCAGCTCGGTGGGAGCGTCTTGCTGAAAATGAGCGTAGGCGGCGCGCAACAGGGCTTGCTTGTATGGGATCACTGCGCCGTAATCCACGCGCGTCGCAGGGAAGCGCGGCGCGTCCTCAAGCGCGCGCGCTGGCAGCAGTCCTTCTTGCGCCAGCAGCGCAGGGCTGATGAGCAAGGGATTTCCGGCAAATGCGGAGAAGCACTGATACGGAGAGTCACCGAAGCCTGTTGGGCCGAGGGGCAACACCTGCCACAACTGCTGCTCGGCTTCGGCAAGGAAATCCACGAAGCGGTAGGCGTCTTCGCCGAGGTCGCCGATGCCGTAGGGGCTGGGCAGAGAAGTGGGATGCAGCAGGATGCCGCTAGCGCGCGCCATGGTTAGGTTCTGCAGGCGCGGCAATTCTAACCCTGCAAGGGCGGCAACTATTTGCAGCTTGCCTTGCAGTGTGCGGTGTATCGCGCGCTTGACTAGGCTATGGCATGATCGCTCGCTGTTGTGATGATCTCGCGCATCCAGCTTGTGGTGCTCTGCAGCTTGCTCGTCGCATGCAGCGCAGCGCCGCAAACGCCGACGCCGCACATTCCCACGTCAACGTCGCTGCCCACTGCGACTCCTCCTCCCACTCCAACTCTCGTGCCTCCGCGCACCATCTGGGTTGACCCCGTGCTCCCAACTGACGTGCACGACCCGCTTCGAGCAGCGCTGCGCGAACTCGCTCATCGCATCAGCACGCCTGCGAGACCTGTCACGGTGAGCATTCACTCGAACGCCGACGTGCGCGTGGTGGCGGGCAAAGAGGGGCTGCCGTTAGTCACGCGCGTGTATGCGCTCGCCGCGCCTTTCCCGACGATCGCTGATGGTCTCACGTTCGAGGACTTTCGGCGCTTTTGGGCAGGCGAGCCGCATGCGCTCGCCTACCTCTCCAACGACCGCGAGACGCCGCCCACGCTGTTCATGGACGCGCACACGCGCGCCGGCTTGGTGTTTCTGCTCGGCCCGCCAGCCGAGTCGCTCTACATCCGCCTCGTGCCCACTGAGCAACTGCTCAAAGCAGCCTGGGAAAACCAACCTGCTTTCGCAGTGTTGCCGTTTGACCAGCTCAGCGTGCAGTGGAAATTGCTGCACCTTGATGGGGTCAACCTTTTTGAGCGCGAGGCAGACCTATCGCGTTATCCCCTAGTGCTGCACGTTAGCGCTCAGGGTGATCCAGCGCTGCTTGCCGAGATCGGCGCTGCGCTTCCGCCGCAGCACAATCGCGACCTCAAAAAGATGGCGATCGTCGCCATGACCGGCGTGACCGCGCTGGTGCGCGGCACGGCTGTGCGCATGGAGGAGAAGGGCATCACTTATCCAGCGGAGAAGATCCGCGATTGGCTGCTCACCGCCGACGTGACGCACATCAGCAACGAGGTGTCGTTTTGGGAGCGTTGCCCGCCGCCTTCGTTCAGCTCCGGCATCGTGATGTGCTCCAGCCCGCGATACATCGAGCTGCTGCGCTACGTTGGCACAGATGTGATCGAGTTGACCGGCAACCACTTGTGGGACTACGGTTATCAGAACCTCATCCCCACGCTAGAGATGTATGCGCGCGAGGGATGGGGCTACTTCGGCGGCGGGCGCAACCTAGACGAAGCGCTGCGCCCGCTTACGATGACGGTGAACGGCAATCGCCTTGCGTTTGTCGGCTGCAACTACTTCGGCGCGAATTGGGCGCGCGAGGATGTGCCAGGCTCCGCGCCGTGCACGCCGGGCGACCCACGCAACTTAAGCTACCAGATCCAGCTCATCCGGCAACTGAAAGCAGAGGGCTACCACGTCATCGCCACTTTGCAGTATGAGGAGTACTACTTCTACGAGGCCACGCCCCAACAGCGGCGCGACTTCGCGGCGCTGCGCGACGCCGGCGCCACTATTGTCAACGGCAGCCAGGGACACCATGCGCAGGGATTCGACGTGAGCGCCGCTGGCTTCATTCACTGGGGTGTGGGCAATCTCTTCTTCGGCGATCAGCGCCCCATCGGCGCGCGGCAAACCATGGTGGATCGCCACGTGTTCTACGACAACCGCTACCTAGGCGTGGATCTGCGCACTGCGTTCATCGAGGACTTCTCGCAGCCGCGTCCAATGACAGCAGAAGAGCGTGCAGATCTGCTACGCAAGCTGTTCGCCGTGAGCGTCTTCGTGCCGCCGCGGTGAGTTGTTCTGGCGCAGCGTTGCCAGCGGCGCAATGTTTGCGCACGGAAAAAGTGCTGCGCCCTGCATCTTCTCGCTGGGCGCAGCGCCAGCGATGTGCTTCACTCCTCGAAGCGGAATGAGGCAGCGGTTTCCTCCACGAGATTGTCGTATGCAGCTTGCTCCACGCTCTCGGCGAGGCGCGTATAGGTCATGGTGATCTTGCGGCGTCCGCTGTCA
>JANWUW010000095.1 GCA_025057935.1 Thermoflexales bacterium | reverse complement strand
TTCGGAAGGCACGCCCGCGAAAGCGCTGCGTGCCTTTTTGATTTTGGTCCGAAAAGGAGGTAGTCTATGATGGATTCGAGCTTCATCGGCAAGGTTGAGAAGGCGCACCGCTACGCCAAGGAGCGTGACCGCTTCACGTTCCTCACCTTTCAAGTCATCGTCCGTGGCGACAACGGCGAGTATCTCGTAACGTTCGACCATGGGCAATGGCATTGCAACTCGGAGTACTTCAAGAAGCACGGCGTAGATAGCCACACCATGGCGGTCGAAAAGCTCCTTGAAGGCATGCTCTACGAGCCGCAGAAGGTGGTGGACTGACAACATCGTCTCCAGTGCGCCCACCTAAACACAGCCGGTCTCAGATCGGCTGTGTTTCTTCTACGCTCATTCAGCAGCAAGGAAGATCTCACTGCCGCAGTAGGGACACTTGACTAACCCCTTGCCTGCTAACTCGAGTTTGCCGCCGCACTTGGGGCACTGACCGCTTTGGAGCTGCGCTGCCTCTGACGAAAACAGCACGCCTTCTTCCCAATCCACGTAACCGCTAAACAACTGCTTGGCGATGAGGTCGTAGATGAGTTGGCGCATCTGATCGCGTGTGACCCCAAGCTCGATCGCAGCCTGGGCGATCTGCACACGCCCCTGTGTCATGACCATGCCGAGCAGCCTTTGTTGGCGCCTGACGTGCAAGCTCTCCTGCTCCTCAGCCCGTCCACGGTTGAGCGCGAACACGCCTAGCCCGAGCAACGGCGTCGCGATGAGAGCAACGAAGAACAACGCCAAGATGCGCGCGCCTGTCGTCTCGATCGAGCCGCCTATAGCCCACGCTGCGCCGATCAGCGCGAACACCGCACCGGCGCCGATCAGGATGTAACCAAGCGTCCTACTTTGGCTCACGATGCCCTCCTCATGGGTTTAGCCGAATCCACCGCGCCCGCCGCCGCTGAAGCCGCCACCTCGGAAGCCACCACCACTCCAGCCGCCGCTGGATCGACTGCTCGGTGGAGCGCTCACAAGGTTGCGCGCCAGTGCATCGAACATGCCGCTGAGGTTGCGCTCGAACGCGCTGAGGCTGCGCCCTAGGCTCTGCTCGATGCGTTCGAGGCTTGGCGCCTGAGTTGCCGCACCGCTGATGTCCGGCTGGCTTGGTGCTGGACTTGCCAAGCGACCACCGCCGCTCCGGCTCGACATAGCGGGGAAGCCGCGCATGATGGGCGGCTCATAAGGCACATACCAAGGCGGCAGCGGCGCTGAAGCATTGCTGAATTTGCGCACCCAGCTCTGACGCAAGCCAAGCGCGATCGCCCACGGCAAATAACGCTCGAAGATCGCAGGCGCTGCATTGATGTCCGTGTAGCGCTCCACGTTCTGAAGGTAGCGGCGGAACGCGGCAACGCGCATGCGCATCTCCGCTCCTTGACGTGTGCGCACCGGCATGTGTCGCGCGACCACCAGAAAAGCACTGCCTGTCGCCATCAACCCAAGCGGTGGACAAAGCAGGGCGAAGCTCAGCGTCTCAGCGAAGTATGCTGCAGCGAAGAGCGCTGCACCTCCGATCAGCAGAAAGGCAGCCGCGATGGTGTTGTATCGAGCGCGTGTCTTCTCCGGCGACTGAGTGTAATAGCCGCGCTGCACAAGCGCATCGTAAATGGCGTTTTGCAGCACAGGCAGGTGGAAGTAAAACTGCTTGTCTAGATCTGCTATTCTGCGCCATTCACGAGATTCCAGACCCAGGCGATTAATCAGCAAACGCTCGAACGGTTCGAGCGCAGCGGTGCCGAAGGCTGCGCCGCGCGCAATGGCCCACTTGTTCGGCTCCTCTTCACGTAGCTGCAAGACCTCGCGACGCGCAAGGTCCACAATGGTCGCCACGATGTCTTGCACGTCAGCATGCTCGTCGTACAGCGCGCCGCCTAAGCCGGGCGGGATGTTCGGCGGCGCGGTGAGGTATTCAGCGACAAGCCCAACTTCTGGGTCGCGCCCCCGCGTGACGTAGATCACAGCGGCTGCTGCAGGTCCGCCTATGGTGAGCAGCAGCGCGAACAACAACGCCACGAGGGTGATTACTGGCTGCGCCTCTTCCTCAAACCGACGCCGCGCGTCGAATTCGCGCTGCCAAGGTGGTGGCGTCCCGCGCACGATCCCGTGTTGAAACTGAGCGCGCAGCTCCATAGTCACACCATTCGGAATTGGCTCCAACGCCTCGGCAACCAGGACAGACTCGCCAACACCGCGCACCTCAGCGCGCACACCATACACCTCGGCTTTTTGCACGGTTGCGCCAGCAGGCAAGCGCAATGTGGCGCGCGCCTGACGCACGTCGAAGCCGTTGCGGTCGGCATACACCACAGCCCACCACACCTGATCGCCTTCGTCGTAATAGCGGATCGCCCCCTCGACTGTGTAGCGCACGATGAAGGTGCGCAGCTCGCGCTCTGCGGGGCGGCTGAAGTAGTACTTGACCAGCAGCCCCTCCTTGCCTTGACTGCGCTCGATGCGCAGCGGGATCTCTTGACTGACTGCTGGATCAAGCTCGCTGACGCGCACGTCGCGCACAGCCGTCAAACGGTTGTAGGGTATCTCGCGGAAGCCGAAGGTGAAGGTGCCTCGCGTGAAGTAGATGACATTGGTCTCGGTGATGTGCAGCGTGCCGTCCTCGCGCACCTCGATCTCAGTGTCTAGGCGCTCCCAGAGGAGCGACTTGGACTGCGCCTGCGCGCTCAAGGGCAATGCGCTCGCCATGCATGCGTTGATGAGCAGCACAGCGAGCCACGCAAAGGTTCGCCGCATCATGGAGATTGAGCTCCTCTCAGCATTGTGGGCAAGGCTGCAAAAAGATCAAGCGTGGCGCCAACACAGCGATCTCATCACGGCAAGGCATGCTCCAACCATGGCAGCGGATTCACCAACACGCCGCCAACAGCCAACTCCCAGTGAAGATGTGGACCCAAGCTGCGCCCTGTGCCGCCTACATAGCCGATGATCTCACCGGCTTGCACAAATTGCCCTGGCGTGACGTTAAAGCGCGAAAGGTGGGCGTAGCCAGTGAACACGCCACGCCCGTGGTCAATCAACACGTAGTTGCCGCGCACGGCTAGAGCCTGCGCCAAGACGACGTTCCCTGCTGCTGCCGCACGCACGGGCGTGCCGAGCGCCGCGCGAAAATCCACACCCGTGTGATACGTGCGCAGCACCCCTCCGTTGTAGGCGCGCCGCGCCCCAAAGTACGAAAGGATGCGCCCTCTGACAGGCGCCACGAATGGTCCCGTCCAATACTGCACCTCCGAAAACTGGCTGAGCAGCGCCGTCAATGTCTCCAGCTCACGATCATTGACCTCGGGATCGAGCAGGGGTGCATAGCGCGCAGCTAGGCGCAAGTTTTCGCGACCGAAGCCCGCCAAGCTCACGCGCACCCACCCGCGCACCAAGTTGACTTCGCCAGTGGCGTCCACAACGCGCAGCGTGAGCGTGTAGAGACCTTGCGGCTGCACCGCGCTGATGCCCGTCAACGCACTGTATTCGTGTGGCGGCTCGCTGCTCTCACGAGCGACAAAGCGCAAAGGCGTCTCGCCCAGCGAGCCGCTGATGCTCTGGATCGGCACCGCTGAGCGCACGGTGATCCACACCACTTCACCTTGACGTGGCGCGTCGGGCACGACCACGACTGAGAGCAGCGGCTGCGGCAGCGCTGCGAGCGTCGGCGCAGCGCCATTGTGATCGAGCGCAGGCACGCGCACAAACTGACCGTGCACGAGGCAGTGCGCGCAAGCCAGCCTGTTGAGACGTCGCAATGCTACCGGGCTAGCGCGATAGCGCGCTGCCAAGCTGACCAATGTCTCACCGGGAGTGACGCGGTGCAGAGCAGAGCGCTGCGAGTGCAACGAGGGCAACGCGAGCATCTGACCAGCGAAGAGAAGGCGCGCGTGAGTCAGGCGGTTTCGCTCTGCGATCGCCTCTGCGCGTGTTTGCTGCTGCAGCGCGATGGTGTGGAGCGTCTCGCCTGCTTGAACGACGTGCACCTCGGGACGGTCTGATGTGCGCGGCATTCGCAACGGCGGCTCCATCGGCATGGGAGTCACCACCGTCTCGATGACTGCAGTCGGCACAGCTTCGGGGTAGTTCTCTCGGGTGAGCTCGCCTTCTTGCGCGTGCGCTGCGCGACTCAGCACTGAAGTGCCAATGCCTACCATGAACAACAACCCGCCCCAAAAGACACAGCGCACAAACAACCCGCAGCGTTGAGCTTTCACAATGCGAAGGCGCATTTTACTCACGCTGCAACACCAACACGCGATCGCGCCCTGCCAGATCGCGGTGCAGTGTGGCTCGTGCTTCAGGCAACAGGGTGCGCGCCGCGGATAAAGCGGCTTCGCCCTGCGTTGCGCCGATCTCTAGGAACGCGGCGCGCCATTGCTCAGCGCGACCTGCGCGCACGCGCTCGGCGATCTGCGCAAGCAGCCGCCTCACCAGCGCTAGCCCATCCTCGCCGCCATCGAGCGCAACGCGCGGTTCGTGCGTGCGTATCTCTGGGGGGAGCACCTCAATCTCCGCGCGCGCAACGTAGGGCAGATTGGCGACGATCACGGGCGGCAGCATCCAAACCGCCCCGAGCAAGTCAGCCTGCACGAAGACCACACGCGCAGCAACTGCATAGCGCTCAGCGTTTTGCCGCGCCACGCGAAGCGCATCGCGGCTGATATCGGTGGCTAGCACGCGCACACACAAGGCGTGCTTTGCAATTGCGATGGCAATAGCGCCGCTGCCGGTGCCGATATCCGCGCAGGCGAACGGCACACTGGGCACTTCGCGCAGCGCCGTCAACGCCAAATCCACGAGCTGCTCGGTCTCAGGCCGCGGAACGAGCACGCGCGCGTCCACATAGAGGTCGAGGTCGTAAAACGGGCGATGCCCAATCACGTAGGCAAGCGGCTCGTGGTCGAGCACACGCTGCATGAGCGCCGTGAAGCGCGCCTGCGTTTCTGGCGAGAGGACGTGATCGTCGTGGGCGATCAGCCACTCTTTCGATACGCCAAGCACATGGGCGAGCAGGACGCGCGCTGTAGTGCGCGGCGCATCCACGCCTGCGCGGTCGAGCTGCGCCGTTGCCGCGCGCAGCACATCACGCACAGTGGGCGAGAGGCTCACAGTTGGGCAGCAGCTTCGAGCTTTGCTGCTTGGTCGCGCAAGATCAGCTCGTCGATGAAGGGGTCTAGATCGCCGTCGAGCACTTCGGGGAGGCGATACAAATCCAAGCCGAGGCGATGGTCGGTGACGCGATTCTGCGGGTAGTTGTAAGTGCGGATTTTCTCGCTGCGCTCTCCGCTGCCAATCTGCTCCCGTTTTTGCTGGGCAATCGCGTTAGCGATCTTGGCTTGCTCTAGCGCGTAGAGCCGTGCGCGCAGGATCGCCATGGCGCGCATGCGGTTTTGGGTCTGGCTGCGCTCATCTTGCACGCTGACGACGATGCCCGTTGGCTTGTGCGTGATGCGCACAGCGCTCTCGTTCTTCTGCACGTTTTGCCCGCCCGCGCCGCGCGCGCGAAAAGTCTCGATTTCCAAGTCGCTCGGCGGGATGTGAATCTCCACCTCGTCCACCTCGGGAAGCACGGCGACCGTTGCAGTGCTTGTGTGAATGCGACCGTTAGCTTCGGTCACAGGAACGCGCTGCACGCGGTGCACACCGCTCTCGTATTTCAAGCGCGAGTAAGCGCCTTTGCCCCTGACAGCAAAGATCACCTCTTTGTAGCCGCCGATGCCAGTCTCGTGAGCGTCAATTAGTTCCACCTTCCAGCGGTGCTTCTCTGCGTAGCGCGTGTACATGCGGAAGAGGTCAGCAGCGAACAACGCTGCCTCTTCGCCGCCGGCGCCAGCGCGGATCTCCATGATCACGTCACGCTCATCGCGCGGGTCCTTTGGCAGCAGCATCAGGCGCAGCTCCTGCTCCAGTTGTGCAATGCGTTGACGCAGTGCAGCAGACTCCTCGCGCGCAAGCGCAGCTAGCTCGTCGTTGCCCTCAGCAAGGGCTTCGTTCTCAGCGAGCTCGTGCCGCGTCCGCTGCCACTCGTGATATTTCTGCACAATTGGCTCAAGCTCGCTATGCTGACGCGCCAACTCCACATAGCGCGCATAGTCGTTGGCGAGGTCTGGGTCCGCCAACTGCGTTGTGAGCTCTTTGTAGCGTCGCTCGATACTGGCAAGCTTGTCTTCCATGCTTGTGCGCGTACAAGAACATCTGCCCGCACAGGGCAGGCAGATTACGATTGCCCGATCAAATTATAGGCACTAGGGCGATGCGCCGTCGCCCCTTACAAGGTGCTGGCGCGCCCATATCGGGGCAAGCGCTTGCTCTAACTAAAGGCGCACAGAGCGCTGGCTCAGCACGGGTTAGCCCACGAGCGCAGGCTGTAGCTGCAGCGCTAATTCAACCTCGGCGTCCACCTCACCGCTGATCACGCGCTCGATGAAAGCTTCGTAGCGGTCAGCAAAGCGCTCTAGAGAGAACTGCTCAGCGCGACGGCGCACGTTGCGCCGGTCCAGACGATCCACGCGGCGCACTGCCTCAACCAGCGCGTCCACGTCGCGCGGCGGCACGAGGAAGCCACTTACCCCGTCTTCGACCAGCTCACTTGGACCGCCTTCGTTGTAGGCGACCACTGGGGTGCCGCCCGCCATCGCCTCAATGCACGTGTTGCCAAACGCCTCCACCCAGTGCGGTGTCATTAGCATCACCTTGGCTTTGCGCACAACGCGGTGCAAGTCAGCTTGGTTGAGGAAGCCGTGGTATGTCACGTCCACGTCGGGGTAGCGCGCTCGACACGCTTCCCAATACTCCGGATGCTGCATCTTGCCGCACACGTCGAGCGGCATCTTCAGGCGCTGTGCTACGGCAAAAGCGTCCTCCAATCCTTTCTCTGGCGAGATGCGCGCCACCCAACACAGCCGCTCTTCAGGTTGAGGGTTGAAGGAGTAACGGTTTAGATCCACACCACCATACAACGCCATCATCCGACAGGGGTCAATGAAGGGGAAAGTGCGCGCTTGTGCGCATGTATTGACAGCAAAGCGATGTGGAAACTCGTAGAAACGCTCGCGGATGATCGCGTCCACCGCGTCAATCGTTGAGGCAAGGCTGATGACGTGACCGACGGGTGTGCGGAAAAACGGCGTGAGGTAGTATGCCAGCCAGTCGTAGTTGATGCCGATGATCGCGTCGTATTGATCCTGCACGCGCATCGCCAGTTCCCACATCCGCTCCAACACGCCATCCGGCTGGATCACCACAGGTTGATGACGTGGCGCGGTCGTGGCGTAGTGGGGCGGCTTGCCCTCGACCTGATACACATACACCTCGGGAACGGGCTGAACGCTGCCGGCAGGTGCAACAATCGCAACAGTGTGACCACGTCGCGCGAGGACGGGCGTAAGGTTCAACAAGTTGGTCTCCACACCGCCACCTTCACCTGACCCCAGTGGACCAACGGGGCTGGTAAGGAAAAGCACGCGACGACGCTTTTTATGAGTGCCATTCAACATGGGTTGTGGTTCTCCTCTTCTCTGCAACCAGCATCTTATCCCCCAAGGTGAGGGATGCCTTAACTTTGACCAAGATGCGTCTCATCTACTGATGGTCTCACGGCTCCGCCGTGCGCTACACTCATATCAAGATGGACGACAAAGTAGTGGTGATCACCGGTGCGTTTGGCGGGCTCGGTCCAAGTGTAATCGCAGCGTTTGCGCAAGCACAGGCGCGTTTGGCGCTCGCTGACCGCAACCTCGAGCGCGCCGACAGCGTGCTACGACCGCTTGCCTTGGAGCCGAAGCGGGTCTTGGTGCGCGCAGTTGATCTGCTCGATGAGCGCGAAGCGCGCCAGTGGGCTGAAGCAGTGCTCGCGCACTTTGGGCGCGTGGACGCGGTGCTGCACTTGGTGGGTGGCTGGCGCGGCGGCGGCGCCATCGAAGATTTTCCAGCGGAAGACTGGCAGTGGCTCAACGACGCTCTCGTGCAAACCACGTGGCATGTGATCCGCGCGTTCGCACCAGCGCTCAAAGCGCACCGCGGTCGCTTCGTCATGATCTCCTCGACGCAGGCGCAGCGCCCGAGCTACGGCAATGCCGCCTACGCTGCTGGCAAAGCAGCTGCTGAGGCGCTCACGCTGGCGCTTGCCGACGAGCTCGCGCCCTACGGCGGCAGCGCAAACATCATCGTTGTGAAGGGCATCCTCACGCCGAGCATGCGCGCTGAGCGCCCCGAGGAGCTCTTTGCCGAGCTCACACCTGCAGAGGACATCGCTCAGGCGCTGCTCTTCCTTTGCTCCGACGCAGCGCGCAAGATGAACGGTCAGCGGCTGTATTTGTGCTGAGCAGCACGGCGCTATTCGTAGCGCAGCGCTGCAATGGGGCTGAGCTGCGCTGCGCGCCAAGCAGGATACATGCCGAACAAAATGCCCACTGCCGTCGAGAAGCCTACAGCCATGGCGACAGCATCGAAGGTGACCACGGCGCTGAATTGACCCTGCGAGAACAGCGCTACCAGGTGCGCCAAGCTTACTCCGAGCACGATGCCAATCGCGCCGCCCAGCAACGAAAGCGTAGTGGACTCGATCAAGAACTGCTGCAAGATCACGCGCTTGCGCGCGCCGATCGCTTTGCGCAAGCCGATCTCACGGGTGCGCTCGGTGACGCTCACCAACATGATGTTCATGATGCCGATGCCGCCGACGAAGAGCGAAATGCCCGCGATCGCTGCAAGAAAGATCGTCACTGCGCCGGTCACCGCGCCCACGGTGTTGAGCAAATCGCGCTGGCTCGCCACGCTGAAATCATCTTCGCCAGCGAACTGGATGTTGTGTCGCTCGCGCAGCAAATCGGTGATCTGCTGCATGGCAGCGTCGATGCGATCGCGGCTGACCGCCTGCACGAGGATGATGCCGACGGTTGGCTCGCCGCGGACGTTGCGCTGAGGGAAAAGCCGCTCCTGCGCCGTGGTGATCGGCACCACCACTACATCGTCGTCAGAGCCTTCTTGCCCACCGACGCGCTGCGCCATAACCCCAACCACGCGGAAAGGGATGTTGTTGATGCGCACCTCTTCGCCGACAGGGTCGCCGCCCTCGGGGAACAGCTTGCGATACGGCACGTCGCCCAGAACGACCACGCGCGCGCCGCTGATCAGCTCGTCTTGCGTGATGTAGCGCCCGAAGCGCACTGGCGCGTTGTTCAGCTCTCGATACTCAGGCACGGTTCCGCGCACGCGCGTCTCATACTTGCGGGCGCCGCTCACTAACTTACCCTGCCCGCTCACGATCGGCGCCACGATTTTGGCGTCGGGCACGCGCTCCGGATCGCGCAGCGCCAGCGCATCTGCATAGGTCAATGAGAGCGCTGTGCCAGTGCGCGCGCCGGGCTGAAACGCCAGCACGCCAGAGCGATTCGCACCGCCGCGCTCCACACGCGCTGGGAGCACGAAGATAAGGTTCGCGCCCTGGCTCTCGAAGCGCTGATTGATGAACCGCTGCACGCCATTGCCAAGCGACACGAGCGCGATCACCGCCGTGACGCCGATGATGATGCCCAGCGTGGTGAGCACGCTGCGAAGCTTGTTCGCTGCCAAGGCGCGCAGCGCTACCTTCACATTCTCAACCAACATGGCTTTATTCGTAGCGCAATGCTTGAATCGGATTCAGGCGGCTGGCGCGGCGCGCTGGGTAAATCCCGAAGAACACGCCCACTGCCACCGAGAAGCCGACAGCGAGCATCACCGCCTCTGGGCGCACCACAGCACTGAAATCCACAAAGCGCGAGATGGAAAGCGCACCACCGATGCCGACCGCGATCCCAGCAACGCCGCCAATGACCGAAAGCACAACGGACTCAATCAGGAACTGGCTCAAGATCGCCGCCGGCTTTGCACCAATTGCCTTGCGCAAGCCGATCTCGCGCGTGCGTTCCGTGACGCTCACCAGCATGATGTTCATGATGCCGATGCCGCCCACCAGCAGCGAGATCGCCGCGATCGCCGCGAGGAAAATCGTCAACACGCTCGTCACAGCACCAAAGGTTTCGATCAGCTCGGTTTGGCTGATGATGGAGAAATCGTCTTGGTCGTCGGGCTTGAGGCGGTGTTGTTCGCGCAGGATCTCGCGCGCTGCAGCTTGAATGTACAAGCGGTCCTCCTCGCTGGCAGCTTGGAGGTAGATCGTGGAGATGATGCGCTCGCCGGTGCGCGCGAAAGCGAGCCGCTGAAACAGCCGCTCCTGCGCCGTGAACAACGGGATGAACGCGATCGCGTCCTGATCGCCGAACACTGAGGCGCCCTTCGATTCCATCACGCCGATCACCGTGAAGGGCACGCCGTTGATGCGCACCACTTGCCCCACAGGATCCTCGCTTGGCTCGAACAAGTCTTTGACCACCGTCGCGCCCAGCACAACCACGCGGGCGCGGCTGGTGTTGTCGCCCTCCTCAATGAAGCGACCGCGCGCTGCGCCCCAATTGCGCACTTGGGCGAAGCTCGGCGTCACGCCGCTGACTTGAACTTGCGAGGTCTTCGAGCCGAAGGTGAAGTTGCCGACTGAGGTGAAGTCGGCAGCGTGCGCTGCGATGCCAGGCACACCATTCACCACGGCGCGATAGTCGGAGAGCGTAAGCACGGAGTTTTGCCCGAATCCGCCTGGCGGCCCTCCGCGCTGAATGCGCCCTGGGATGATGCCGATCAGGTTTGTGCCCGCGCTGGTGAACTGCTGATTGATGTATTCTTGCACGCCCGTGCCGATCGCCAGCAGCGCGATCACAGCCGCGATGCCGATGGTGATGCCCAACGTGGTGAGGAAAGCGCGCAATTTGTTCGCGCTGAGCGCGCGCAGCGCAAGACGAACCAGCTCGGCGAACAGCATGGAAGATGTCACAACCTAAGCGTCTGGTCAGAGCAGGCGATGAGCGGCTCGAGCACGGGCTCATCGCCCACAATCTGCCCATCCGCAATGCGGATGATGCGGCGCGTGTGCTGGGCAATGCGCGGGTCGTGTGTGACGAACACCACGGTAATGCCCTTCTCCATGTTCAACCGCTGAAAGATGCACATCACTTCCGCGCCCGACTTCGAGTCGAGGTTGCCGGTTGGCTCATCTGCGAGGATGAGCGCTGGGCTGTTGACCAGCGCGCGCGCGATAGCGACGCGCTGCTGCTGACCACCCGAAAGCTCGTTGGGATGATGATGCAGGCGGTTGCCCAAGCCCACTGCTTCCAGCGCAGCTTTCGCACGCGCACGACGCTCCCGCGGCGGCACGCCCGCGTAGATCAGCGGCTGCTCCACATTGTCAATGGCCGAGGTGCGCGGCAGCAAGTTGAACGATTGGAACACAAAGCCGATCTTTTTGTTGCGAATCTCGGCGAGTTGATCGTCGTTCAGCTTCTCCACATCCACACCGTCGAGGCGATACGTGCCCGAGGTAGGCTGGTCGAGGCAGCCAAGGATGTTCATCAGGGTGGACTTGCCCGAGCCGGACGGTCCCATGATCGCCACCAGCTCGCCAGGGTAGATGCGCAGCGAGACGCCACGCAGCGCGTGCACTTCAACAGTGCCCATCTTGTACACCTTGGTGACATCGCGCACATCAATGACCGGCGTGATGTCCTCGTGGCGCTTGCCGTTCATGAGCGCTGAGGTGGCTGCCCGCTCGAGCGTCATCGTGCTCATCTTTAAACCTCCTTTAAAGCCCTACTGACCGAAGACAGTGCTCACACGCGGGGCGAGCAGCACATCGCCCTCGTTCACCCCGCTGCGGACCTCGGTGAAGGTCTCGTTGCGTGTGCCGATCTGCACTTCTATTTCGCTCACCTGATCGCCGACGCGGCGCGTGACGAACACCTTGCCGCTCTCGCGGTCGCGGCGCAGCGCCCAGTTGGGCACAAGCAGCACGTTGTCACGACGCTCAAGCACAATTGAGGCGTTTGCCGTCATGCCGCTGCGCAAGCCTTCAACGCGCTCGTCAATGTCCACGCGCACGTCGTAAGACACGACGCCGTTCACAAGACGCGAGACTGGCGAGATGCGCTTCACCTTGCCTTTCACCTCGACGTTGGGCAGCGAGTCCAATGTGATGCGCACTTCCTGCCCTTCGCGGATCTTGGCGATGTCGATCTCATCCACAGTGATGTCGATGTGGAAGCGCGAGGTATCTACCACAGTCACCACAGGCTGCCCGCCTACCGTCTCACCCACCTTGATGCTGAGGTTGGCAATTTCGCCGTCAATGGGCGACTTGAGCGTTGCTTGTTCGATGCGGCGCTGCGCTTGCCGCACTTGAATCTCCGCAAGGCGCACTTGGTTTTGCGCGCTCGCCAGTTGCACCTCTGCATTGCGCAGCGCGATTTGAGCTTGCTTCACCTGAGCTTCGGCTTGTTCAACGTCGAAACGCTGAGCCGGGCGCAACAGACGTTCAAGGTTGGCACGCGCAGATTGCACTTGTTGCTCTGCAGCTTTGACCTGCGCCTCATCCGCTCCCTTCGCCACACGATCGTATTGCGCCTTTGCTGCGTTGTAGTTGTTGGTCGCCTGTTCCAGTTGCAGCGCCGCCGGCGATCCGGCGATGCCAGCAGGGTCGAAGGCGAAGGCGCGGTCGTAGTTAGCTTGGGCTTGGCGCAGCGCGGCTTCGGCGTTGCGCAGGTTTGCCTCCGCCGCCGCGAGGTCTTCCGGCGTCGGTCCATTGCGCAGCTTCTCCAGTTGTGCCTCGGCAGCTGCGAGCGCGGCACGCGCTGCAGCGATGTCAGCCGCGCGCGTGCCGCTAACAGTGCGGCTGTAGTTCGCAGTGGCGATGATCTGCTGCACACGCGCGTTCTCCAGCGCATTCTCGGCTTGTGCGAGCGCGTTCTTCGCTTGCGCCAAATTCGCCTCCGCCTGCGCTAAGGCAAGCTCGAGGTCTGTTGTGTCCAGCCGCGCGATCACATCCCCCTTCTTCACGCGCTGCCCATTTTCGACAAGTACCTCTGCCACCGTGCCGGGCTGCTGAAAGCTCAACCGCACCTGTGCCTCTGGCTCAATGTTGCCCGTGGCGCTCACAGTGGCGACCAGTGAGCCACGCGTGACCGACGCGGTGCGCTCAGCCGGCTCCGGACGCGCGCCCGGCGGCGCACACGCCACAAGCACAACAGCGCTCGACACAAGCGAAGCAACAGCAGCGATGATGCGCGGAACGCGAGGGGGTTTTCGAATTGTCCAGTTCATAGGCTCGTCTGTGCTCAAACTCAATTGCAGGCTGCTTGCGCGTAGTCAGCGATGAATGTGCGCCTCAAAAGTCGGGGCGAGACTATAGTGAACCGCGATTAACGCCATCTGAGATTCAGCCTAACGGTTTATTAGCATACCTAACAATCTGGGCAGCAAAAGTGCGTCTCGATCCAAGTCCAGCAGCGCATCGCTAGGGCAAGCGAAAGCGCGTGAGCACGATCTGGTCGCCGACGAATTGACCGCGCGCGTCGTATGCAGGGGCGCGCTTAAGGTCCTGGGGCGAGTACCACACCAGCAGCAAACGATAGACGCCGGAGGTGGCATCGGCGCGCACAGCAAGCGGATGGGTGAGCGTCACGAGCGCGCCGCGCTGCCATTCCGCGAGCGGCTGACCGACGTCGTGTTGCGCGATCTTGTTTGCGCCCTCGTCCAGCAGTTGCAGTGATATCGCCCATGTTCCTTGCGGCGGCTGCTCAAGCTGCCACTGCGTGGTGATGGTGAGCGTCTCCCCAGCGCGCAAGACGCGCGCGCTCGCCGTATAAGCAAGCAGCGCCACACCGTTCGTGTAGCGCAGCAAAGGCGTGGTGCGCTCAGCAGGCTGCAGCGTTAACGAGAGATCGTCGCTGAGGAAGAGGCGGTCAGTGCCATTGGCAAGCGGCAAGCGATCACCCGTTGCGTGATCGTAGATGCCTACCACCCAGCGCAAGGTCGCTGGCGCTAGCGCCCACGCCGGCACGCGCACGGCGTAGAAGTCGCTCCAGCGATACCCTGCAGGCAGCTCGCTGAGCGCGAGGCGTCCTTGTCCGGGGTGCATGTCGCGCTGCGCCACAATCACGTCGTGCTCGTCCACGAGATGCACGAACACGCTGTAGTTGCGCGCGACCGGCTGAAGCAGCGCCCAGTTCAACTGCAGGGTGGCTGTATCACCGGGGCGCACTGCGCGCGCATCCGCTTCGGCTTCAGCAAGGAGCACCGCGCCTCCGAACACTGCATCCACGCGCTGCGCCAACGGTCGCACCCATCCCTCCGCGGGTGGCGCGTAAGCAGGCGCAATGATCCACAGAGGTGTAACCCACGCTAACACCACGAGCACGAGCGCGCCTCCCGCCAGCACAACGCGATGCCACGCCCACCAACCATACGCCAGCCCAGCCGCAAGTAAGGCGATGCACGGAAACATCAGCCGCCCCTGCGAGGCAGGCGTAAGCGAAGTCCAACGCAGCAGTGCCACGAACGTCAGCCCAACCCATGCACCGCCGATCAGCAACGCACGCAGCCCAACCGCTGAGACCTTGCCGCGCGCGAGGCGCCAAGCGACTCCCAAACCCGCAACGAGCGCCAAGCCATTCAGCACGTCATACACCCAAGCAGGGTAGATCACGTTCATCGTGCCGAACACGCCCCAGTACGACCATACAAAGCCCTCGCGCTCGCTCCAGAGCTGTGCAAGCGTCGCAGGCACATCGCGTCGCCCCACTACGTCGAGGAAGGCATTCCAGCCGAGCCAATCACCATAGAGCACGCGGTTGCGCACGAACCACCAGCCGCTGATCGCCAATGCCATCAGCGTCATCACTGTGATCCAGCGCGCGCGATCCCACGCCCAAACCCACGCGCTGGAAGGCGCAGCGCCGCGCGCGAGCAAAGCAGCTAAACCAAACAGCGCGAGCAAGCCAAGCGCGCTGCTTTTGCTCAACGCCCCTAAGCCGCTCAGCAAGCCGGCAACGACCGCGCTGCGCAGGCTGAGATCGTGATGACGCCACACGCGCAACGCCCACCACACGCCCATCGTGCTGAAGAACACTGCGGCATTGTCATTGTTCACTGATCCGCTGATGAACGCGAACATGGGTGTGTGAGCAACGACCAGTGGCACGCTGAGGCGCAGCCACGCGCGGCTGTCTTGCGTGCTGTGTCGTGGGAAGAGCTGCTCCGCCGCGCGGTAAGCAAACCAAACGCTGCCGGCGCTGAGCAATACGGAGACCAAGCGCGCCACGCGCACTGCCAGCGCAGCGCCGACCCACGGGAAAGCGCGCTCCTGCGGAGTATGCAAGATGGCGTTGACATTCCCGTCGCGCGTCGGCACGCCCATGTCTCCATGGGGATTGATGCGCCGCAGAGCGCGCCAGTCACTATCGTCGAGTGGCGCAGTGGCGAGCGCCGCTAGCCAGTAATACAGCGGCGGCTGGCTTCCTTCCTGGCGCCACGGGGCTTCTGCATCGGTTTGCCCAGCCCGCTGCACTGGTAATCCGCCGCCACTCGCAAAGTGTTGCACAAGTGGGTAATGCCAAAGCTCGTCCGAGGCTTCAAACAGCGGCGTGGTCAGCCCGTAGAAGCTGAACAGCAGCAACGCGGCAAGGGTGATGAGCAGGGCAAAGCGCCGCTCTTGAGCGATGCTCACACGCAACGATCACGCAACGCGCCGACTCTCTTGCTCAGGAGCGCCGAGCTGGTCAAGCGCAGCGACACTCTGCAAGCGCGCTTCGATGTCGCTCTGAAGCTTGAGGATGCCATTGCTGACAACGCTCTGAGTGTTTTCTAGTTCTTCGCGCAGGCGCAGCAAGGTTTCAAGGGCGTAACGCTCTGCCTCAGCGCGCAGTTGTTCTGCTTCGCGGCGCGCCCGCTCCTCGATGACGGCAGCGCGGTTTCTCGCCTGCTCAACGATTTGCGATTCCTCAACCAAGCGCGCAGCTTCCTCTTGTGCCGCGCGCACAATCCGGCTTGCCTCGGCGCGCGCTTCCTCCAAGATGCGCTCGCGCTCCTGCTGAACGCGCTGCGCCTCCTTCACCTCGCTGGGGATAGCGAGCACCATCTGGTCTATGAGCTGCAAGCAGCGCGTCTCGTCAATGAGACGCAGCTTGCTGCCTGGAACGCGAGGCGACTCAAGCACGAGGTTTTCAAGCCGGTTGAGCAAGTGTTGAATATCCATATTGCCTAACGCGTGTCCACCGAGCTGCCGAGCTGGCGCAGGGCAGGCGCTAACTCCGCGAAATGCACTGCTTACGATTGTAGCGCCTCAAGCCCAAAGATGCAGCGGCTCACCCTAGCTCGGCAGGCACCTCGATGCGCTGCACCAAGCCGCGCGGCTCGCCACCAAGCGGTTGCCCGGGCGCAAGCCGACTCGGCGCCCACCGCCCCGAGGCACGCGAAGCATCGTAACGCAGCACGTCGTGCGTATAGCCGCCAGCCTCTTCCACCGTCTGCACGTATTGCTCGCCGAAGATGGGCGTGGTGTAGCCGAGCTGCTTGCGAGCGGCTTCGGAGAGATGCGGCGTGAACGGAGCAAACAACAACGTGAGCGCGTCGATCGCACACGCCGCGACGTAGAGCTGCGTGCCCGCGCGAGCGCGATCGGTCTTGATCGTCTTCCACGGCGCCTCGTGGTCGAGATACTGGTTCACCGCTGTTGCCAGCTCTAGCGTGTCGAACAACGCCTCGCGCAGCCGCACGGCATCGAGCTTTGCGCCGATCTGATCGAACGCTGCATCCACCCGCTCCAGCAGCGCATGATCGCTTGCCGTGAACGCCTCAGGTTTGGGGATGCGCCCCTCGAAGTTGCGCCAGATCTGCGAAAGCACGCGCAGGATCAAGTTCCCCCACTTGGCGAGCAGTTCGCTGTTGTTGCGCTGCGCGAACTCCGTCCAACTCCAGTCCGCGTCGCGCGTCTCCGGAAGGATGCTGCTCAAGTAGAAGCGCAGCGCATCTGGACCGAACTTGTGCGTCAAGTCGAGCGCTTCCAGAGAGACGCCGAGGCTCTTGCTGAACTTTTGTCCGCCGAGGTTGAGGTACTGGTTTGCAGGCACGTCGTAGGGCAGCGTGAAGCGGCGCGGCGAGTCCTCTTCGTCGAGGTTGCGCATGCCGATCAGGATCGCGGGCCAGAGCACCGTGTGGAAAAGGATGTTGTCCTTGCCGATGAAGTTGTAGATTTTGGCGTTGGGGTTGTACCAAAACGACTCCCAAGCCTCAGGCTGACCGACAAGCTTCGCCCACTCGATAGTCGCGCTGAGATAACCGAGCAGCGCTTCCCACCACACGTAGATGCATTTGCCCTCAGCGCCTTCCACAGGGATCGGGATGCCCCAAGTGAGGTCGCGCGTGAAGGCGCGCGGCTCCATGGTGCGCGCGTAGCTGCGCGAGAACTCGGTGACAGTGCTGCGCCAGTAGCTGTCTTTGTCAGCGAGGTATGCCAGCACAGCATCGCGCAGCGCCGGCAGATTCCACATGTATTGCTCGCTCTCGCGGATAGTGAGCACGTCGTCGGGATAGTTGCGGCTGCGCGGGTTAATCAACTGCGTGCCGTCGAGCAATGCGCCGCACTGATCGCACTGGTCGCCGCGCGCGCGTTCATAGCCGCACATCGGACAAGTGCCTTCCACAAGGCGATCTGGCAAGAACTTCCCCTGGCGTTCGGAATACAACTGTTTCTGCTTCTCGGGGTAGAGGTAGCCATTCTTGAGCAGGCGGCGGAACATCTCTTGCCCAAGCGCGATGTGATTTTGCGTATCCGTGTGGGTGAACAGGTCGTAGGAAATGCCGAGCTTTAACTGCGTCTCGATGAAACGCTGGTGATAGTACTCGAACACCTCGCGCGGTGTTTTGCCCTCCTTGTCAGCCTTGACCACGATTGGGGTGCCATGGGCATCGCTGCCGCTGAGCATTACCACGCGGTTGCCCTTCAGGCGCTGGTAGCGCGCGAAGATGTCTGCTGGCAAATAGCAGCCAGCGATGTGCCCAACGTGCAGATCGCCGTTGGCGTAGGGCCAAGCGAGGCAAACCAAGATGTCTTCCATTGCTTTTGGATGCAATCATAGGCGATAGCATCGCGCGCCACGCCCAGCCGCGCGGCTTATACTAGCCCCATGCACGAGCTTTCCATCGCCCAAAGCCTGGTGGACGCTGTCGCTGAGGCAGCCACACAGGCAGGCGCTCAGCGCGTCGCTGCCGTGCATTTGCGACTTGGTGCGCTCGCGGGCGTGGAGAAAGAGGCATTGCTGTTCTGCTACGACGTGGCAACACGAGGCACGCCGCTGGAAGGCTCGGCGTTAATCATCGAAGATGTGCCGCTGGTGATCACCTGCGAAGCATGCGGTGCGCGCAGCGCGATCCCGATCAACCGCGGCTTCGCCTGCCCTGCCTGCGGCAAGCTGCATACGCGCATCGTGCAAGGCAAAGAATTGGAGATCGCTTCCATCGAAGTTGAGGTTGAGACGCCAGAGGAGGTGGCAGATGTTGAAGACACGCCTGCTTGAGTTGCGTCAAGGTGTGCTCTCGAAAAACGACCAGATCGCTGAACGCTTGCGCGAGCGCTTTCACAGCGAGGGCGTGCTTGCTTTGAATTTCGTCTCGGCACCAGGCAGCGGCAAGACAATGCTTCTAGAGCGCGTCTTGGAGCGCCTGCTGCGCGATGGGCACCGCGTCGCCGTGCTTGCAGGCGACCTAGAGACCGACAACGATGCGCAGCGCTTGGCGCGCACTGGCGCCCTCGTGCACCAGATTCAAACCCATGGCGCGTGCCATCTCGAAGCAGAATGGGTGCAACAACACATCGCCGAGGCGCGTTGGGACTTAAGCGACATCGAGTTCCTCTTCATCGAGAACGTCGGCAACTTGGTCTGTCCCTCGTCATACGATCTGGGCGAGGACTTGCGCGTGGTGCTGATCTCGGTCACCGAGGGCGAGGACAAGCCGCTGAAGTATCCCGTGCTGTTCAACTCCGCCGATGTCGCCGTGATCACCAAGATCGACCTCGTCGAAGCGGTTGAGTGCGATCTTGAGCTGATGAAGCGCAACATTCGCGCTGTGCGCCCCGACATGCGCATCTTCGAGACCTCGGCGAAGCGCGACATCGGCATTCAGCCCTTCGTGGATTTCCTCATCGAAGAGCGCAAGCAGCGCTTTACTTTCTGCTGAGGTGCAACGATGTGTCTCGGCATTCCTGGACGCGTGTTGAGCATTTACAGCGCCGACGGCGTGCGCATGGGCAAGGTGGACTTCGACGGCATCGTGAAGGAGGTCTGCCTGGAATACGTGCCCGAAGTGCAGGTTGGCGACTACACGATTGTGCACGTGGGTTTCGCCATCACTCGCGTGGACGAAGCCTCAGCGCAGGAGACGCTGCGCTTGTTCCGCGAGATGGCGATGCTGGAGGAAGAGCTGAACCCCGATCAGCATGCCGAACTGCGCGCGCCGCCCGCTTGCCCTGTCCTCCACGACAGCAATTGAGAAGCATGAAGTACCTTGACGAATTCCGCGATGGCGCGCTTGCGCAACGATTGGCAGCGGAGATCCGCCAGCACACCACACGCCCTTGGCGCATCATGGAAGTGTGTGGCGGGCAAACTCACGCGATCATCCGCAATGGCATCGACCAACTGCTGCCACCAGAGATCGAGCTGATTCACGGGCCGGGCTGTCCAGTGTGCGTCACGCCATTGGAGACGATCGACACTGCGCTCGCCATCGCTGCCCTCCCGGGGGTGACGTTCTGCTCGTTCGGCGACATGCTGCGCGTGCCCGGCAGTCGGCACGACCTGTTCTACGTGCGCAGCCAAGGCGGCGATGTGCGCATCGTGTACTCACCGATGGACGCCGTGCGCATCGCGCGCGAGAACCCTCAACGCGAAGTGGTGTTCTTCGCCATCGGCTTCGAGACCACCGCGCCAGCTACTGCCATGGCGGTGCTCACGGCGAAGCGCCTTGGGCTGCGCAACTTCTCGATGCTGGTGGCGCACGTGCTCGTGCCGCCGGCGATCGAGGCGATCCTGAACGCGCCGGGCAATCGAGTGCAGGCGTTTCTTGCTGCTGGTCATGTGTGCAGCGTGATGGGCTATTGGCAATACGTGCCGCTTGCCGAGCGCTACCGCGTGCCGATTGTCGTCACCGGCTTCGAGCCGCTTGACATCCTCGAGGGCATTCGGCGCGCTGTGCGCCTGCTTGAAGCAGGGGAGGCGCGCGTGGAGAACGCTTACGCGCGCGCGGTGACCTTCGAGGGCAACTGCGCTGCGCAGAAGGTGCTTGCGGAAGTGTTCGAGCCGTGCGACCGCGCCTGGCGCGGCTTAGGTGTGATCCCACAAAGCGGCTGGCGGCTGCGCCCCGAGTATCGCGACTTCGACGCCCAACACCGCTTCGCCATCGGCAACCTGCATGTGCAGGAGTCGCCGATCTGCCGCAGTGGCGACGTGCTGCAAGGGAAGATCAAGCCAAACCAATGCCCCGCTTTTGGCACGCTGTGCACACCGCGCACGCCGCTCGGCGCGACAATGGTGAGCAGCGAGGGCGCCTGCGCAGCTTACTACAACTACGGCCGCATGGCAGCGCCCGCGCCACTACATCACTACTAGATCACTAGCGCCTCGATCACCACACTTGACTCGCCCACGCGCTGTGCATCGCGTCGAAACCACACGTCCTGCGCGCGGATGAAGCGCCGCGTGGCGCGCCGGATTGCTGCGCGCGCCTCGTCGAGCGTGAGCTTGCCAAGCACTACCTGTGCCATCTCGCGATAGCCCAACGCCGACATGGCAGGCAAGCACAGCGCTGCCTCCGTCGTCAATCCTTGTGCTTCTAGGCGAGCGAGCAATGCGCGCACTTCCTCAAGCCAGCCCCATGCGATCATCTGCTCGATGCGCGCGTCTGCCTTGGCGTAAAGCGCTGGGCGGGGAGGGTTCAAGTAGACGTAGCGCAGCGGCTGGTTCAACGGTGCACGCCGCTGCCACGCGCTCCACGGCTGACCTGTTACCTCGATGACCTCCAAGGCGCGCACCACACGCCGCACGTTGCGCGGATCGAGCGTCTGGGCGGCGGCTGGATCGCGGCGCGCCAATTCAGCGAACAACGCAGCAGCGCCATGCGCGCGCGCAAACGCTTCCCAGCGCGCACGCACGTCTGGATTGGGCGCGACCGGTGGCGTGTGCCAACCTTCTAGCAGTGCGCGCACGTACTGCCCCGTCCCGCCAACGATGAGCGGCACGCGACCGCGCGCTTGCACCTCAGCGATGACCTGTCGCGCAAGCTCCAAGTAGGCACCGAGCGAAAACGACTCGTGCGGCTCACACAGGTCTATCAGGTGATGCGGCACGCGCGTGCGCTCCTCGGGTGTGGGCTTGTTAGTGCCGATGTCCATGTGGCGATACACGTGGCGCGAATCCGCGGAGACGATCTCTGCCGCGAGCTTCTCCGCCAGCGCCAACGCGAGCGCCGACTTGCCCGACGCAGTCGGACCAACAATGAACACCAGCCCGTTGGGCGGTAAGGTCGGCGCAAGCGCCTCCGCTAAGCGCAGCGCTTCTTGGACTGCACACACGGTTTAGTGTTCGATGCGCGGCAGCGTCACGCCCGTTTGACCCTGATACTTGCCGCGCTTGTCGCGATAGCTTTGCTCGCACACTTCATCTGCGGAGAGGAACACCAACTGGGCGATGCCCTCGTTAGCATAGACCTTCGCTGGCAGCGGCGTAGTGTTGCTGATCTCCAGCGTGAGATAGCCTTCCCACTCCGGCTCTAACGGTGTGACGTTCACGATCAAGCCGCAGCGCGCGTACGTGCTCTTGCCTAGGCAGATCACAAGCACGTCGCGCGGGATGCGAAAATACTCCACAGTGCGGCTCAGCACAAATGAATTCGGCGGGATGATGCATACCTCGCCCTTGAAGTCCACGAACGACTGTGGGACAAAGTTCTTGGGGTCCACGATGGCGGAGTTGACGTTGGTGAAAATCTTGAACTCATCGCTCACGCGGATGTCGTAGCCGTAGGAGGAGAGTCCGTAGCTCACCACACCTTGGCGCACTGATGACTCAACAAACGGCTCGATCATCCTGTGCTCAAGCGCCATGCGGCGAATCCAATGGTCGGGTTTGATGCCCATGGCAAAGATTGTCGCATGAGCGCGGGCTGGGCTGCACGCAGCGATTACGATCGAGGCAAACCATGTTCACACTGGAGGAGTTGAACGCCCTGCTGCGCACTGGCGAGGATGAACGTTTGATCATCGTGCCGGCAAGCAAGGCGACGCTCGACACCCTCGCCACGGCGCTTGCCGCGCTCGCCAACGCGCGCGGCGGCGTGCTTGTAATCACTGCGACAGGCAGCGCGTCGCTTACTGAGAAGCTGCGCGAGCGCATGCTACAAGCCATGCTGCGCACCGAACCGCCTCTGGTCACTCCGCTGCCCTACTTCGTGCTTGCCGCGGATGGCACGCCGCACGCCCTAGTCGCTGAGGTGCCCGATGGGCTGCCCCGCGTGTATGGCGTCAACGGGCGCTACGTGAGGCGCGAAGGAACGCGCATCGTGCCGCTGCATGCTGAGGCGCTGCACCAGCTCATGCTGCAGCGTGGCGAAGGCAGCTGGGAAAGCCTATGCCCACCCGAGGCAACCATCGACGATCTCGAAGAAGAGAAGATGCGCGCTTACGCCGATCAACTTGGCGAAGCCGACCCCATCGCGCTCCTCGTTCGGCGACGCTGCATAGTGCGCCGCGGGTCAGTGCTGCAACCTACGCACGCAGGCTTGCTGCTTTTCGGGCGCGACCCACAGCGCTGGGTGAGCGGCGCGCAGGTGCTCTGCGCGCGCTTCCAAGGCACAACGATGGACGACGCCTTCGTGCGCCAAACCATCGGCGGCACACTGCCTGAGCAAATTCGCCGCGCCGAGGCGTTCCTCAACGAGCACCTGCCGCGCTACGCGCAACTGCGCGCGTGGCAGCGCAGCGAGGTATCGCCATACCCGCCTGGCGTGTTGCGCGAAGCAGTGGTGAATGCCGTCGCTCATCGCGACTACCGCTTGAGCGGCGACCAAATCCGCGTGCTGCTCTTCGCCGACCGCGTCGAGGTGCATAGCCCCGGCCGCCTGCCCGGGCACATCACGCTGCAAAACCTGCTGCGCGAGCGTTACTCGCGCAACGAGGCCATTGTCCAAGTGCTCGCCGACCTCGGCTTCATCGAACGCCTCGGCTACGGCATCGATCGCATGGTGCGCGCCATGCGTGATGCAGGACAGCCCGAACCCGTGTTTGAGGAGCGCGAAGCTAGCTTCAGCGTCACACTCTACGCCAAAGGCGAGCCCCTGACCGAGGCGCTGCCGCTCTCGCCTCAGCAGCAACGCATTCAGAAGATGCTTGCCTTCCTCCAGCAACACGGGCGCATCACCAACCGCGACTACCAGGAACTTTGTCCTGGTGTGAATCCCGAGACGCTGCGCCGCGATTTCGCTGAGATGGTCGAACGCGGCGTGATCCTTCGCGTGGGCGACAAGCGCGGCACATACTACATCTTGAAGTAGCGCGCTGCGCACCGATTCGCTCGTGACGATGCCTCACGACCTAGCTCGCCCTGCTAACCATGACTTTCTTTGGCCCCAGCTCGCGGAGCTGCCGTTCTTTCGTGCGCTGCTGCGCGCCGTGGAAGCGCGCTTCTACCAATCGCTGCCTGTTGAGCCGCCTGTGCTTGACCTCGGCTGTGGCGATGGTAGTTTCGCTGCGCATGCCTTCGCGCAGCCGCTCGACGTCGGACTCGACCCGTGGCGCGCGCCGCTACGCGAAGCTCAACGCCGCCAAGCGCATCGCTTGCTCGCGCTCGCCGACGGCGGGCACATGCCCTTCGCCGACGGCACGTTCCAGACCATTGTGAGCAACTCAGTGCTTGAACACATTCCTCACCTCGATCGTGTGCTCGCGGAATGCGCGCGCGTGCTGCGCCCTGGCGGCTATCTGTTGTTCTGCGCGCCTTCCGATCACTTCACTGACTGGCTCATCGGCGGCTGCGTGCTCGGCGAGCGGTATCGCCGCTGGTTTAATCGCATCTCGCGCCACCATCACTGCGACGGACCAGAACGCTGGCACATGCGCCTTGCAGCCGCTGGGCTGGTGATGGAGCATTGGTGGTACTACTTCTCCCCGCGCGCGCTGCGTGCGCTCGAGCTCGGACACTACCTCGGCGTGCCCAACCTAATCAGCCGCCTTATCTTTGGGCGCTGGGTGCTCTTCCCTTCGCGACGCAACCCACTCTTGCGCCTCATTGAGGCGGCGCTGCGCCCGATCTATAACGAACCACTGCCCGAGGTCGGCGCATACATCTTCGGTGTGGCGCGCAAGCCGCCAGCGTGAGGTTCTTACAATCTTGTCCCATGGCGCAGCAGGACTTTGCCCTTTGGCTGGCGTGGCGCGCCGTGCGTGGGCTAGGCGTCGAAGCAGGTGAGCTGGTGCTGGTGCGCGATCA
>JANWUW010000075.1 GCA_025057935.1 Thermoflexales bacterium | reverse complement strand
CGCCCACATCAGCTTGCAGCAGCAGCGCTTCCAGTTCCTCCCACGTCTCTGTAGTGATGTCGCTCTGACCGAGCAAGGCTTGCACTTTGCCGAAGATGCTGTTGCGCGTGCGCGCGAGCGTCTCGCGGAGTGAAGCCATACAGCGCGCAGGTTACCACAGCCTTCATGCTGCAAGCGTTGGGGGAAGATCAGCCACCTCTCGCCAGCCTTCACATCGCGGTGTAGCTCCCTCAAGGCACTACAATCGCCATGCGTTGCCATGCTCGAAGTAAGTCCTTATGCGCTGCGCCTCTTCGGCGTCATCGCGATGGCGCTCTTCGCGCTCGCTGGGCTTGCTGTGGTCTTGCGCCCCGAGCACAAGATCAAGGCGCCAGGTCACCGCCTCGGCAACCTGATCATCTGGGTGTTTGGCGAACAGTGGGGCATGCGCCTCATCCGCTTGAGCGGCTGGGCAATGGTGATCGGCGGCGGCTTTGGCTTCATCGCTGCGCTGATCGCGCTGGGACGTGGCGACTGAGCCCAGCATCGCGCCTAGAACGCCAACCCCACCACGTAGTCCCACCAGTTGTTGCGCTTGCCGCTTGGCGCAAAGCCCTCAACATGCGGAAAGCGCATGAGCCACCAGCGATGATGCGCGCGGGTGTCGCCGTTGCCCCAATCAGCGCAAGTCATCCAGCGACGCGCGCCTGTGAAGTGCGGGTAGTTCAGCCAATCGTCAGCATTGCTGAGCACTGGGCGCGGGTTGCCCCAGTCGTAATCGCGCGTGCTGTTCGGCGCGAAGTGCACATTGCCGCATGCTGCGCAGCCTGGATGCGTCTTTTCGTGGCGTGTGAATTGCCGCCAAAGATTTGCAGACAAATCGGGCTTGAAGCACGTCGTGTTTTGCGCGCCTTCCCATGGCGGCTCAGGGAGGTCGCGGAACACATGCTCAAGGATGCTCTCCGCGCGATGACCGAGATTCTCTAACATCTCGCCCACGCCACGCTCGTAGTTGAATCCCATCACGACGAAGCGCCGCTCGACACGCTCAGTGCCAGGGATGACAGGGCCATTGCACCAGATCGCGCTGCGTCCGCCCATGCAGCTCTCGTAGAAGCCGGCGTACGGGAAGCCCATGAGCCACAGCTCATCCACCAAGTCAGCCTCCAGCTTGCGCACAAAGTCGCTCTCCGCAAGCAACGTGGGATAGTCGGCGGTGTCGGGCTGATGGAAACCGCGTCGCGCGCGCCAAGCCGCGAGATACGTCTCCTCGGTATAACGAAAGCCGTCTTGTTTTAAAGGGAAGACGTCCAGCTCGAGGCGCTCGACGATGCGGTAGTGCACGTAGCCATGGCTGACGCGGCGCACGTCCTCGATGTATTCAGCACACAGCCGGTCGGGGTCGTTCCACCCCAGCGCCTCGCTTAGGCGCGCGCCGCCATGCGAAGCGATGCGGGGGTTATACACCACAAGCAGCACGCGCGGCGTGAGCACGTCTCAGAACTGCTCCAAGAAGCGCAGGTCGTTTTGCCAGAAGTAACGGATGTCGTTGATGCCGTACAGGCGCATAGCCTGCCGCTCCGGCCCCATGCCGAAGGCGAAGCCGCTCCACTCCTCTGGGTCGTAGCCGCCGTTGCGCAGCACTACAGGGTGCACCATGCCGGCGCCGGCGATCTCTAGCCAGCCCGTGCCCTTAGTGAGCATGCGCGCGCGCTCGGTCTCAGTGCCGAGATACACGTCCACCTCAACACTCGGCTCAGTGAACGGGAAATAGGAGGCGCGAAAGCGAATTTGCCCAGCGCTGCCGAACATCTGGCGCGCAAACTCCACAAACACGCCTTTCAAGTCCGCCATGCTGATCCGCCGACCGATCACCAGCCCCTCCACTTGGTTAAACTGCGATTCGCTGCGCGCCGTGACCTGCTCGTAGCGATACACCATCCCCGGCAGGATCACGCGCAGCGGCTGCGGTCCACTCTTGCTTCGCTCACGCATCACGCGGATCTGCCCGGGCGAGGTGTGCGTGCGCAAGATCACGCCGGGCGTGGTGGTGTAGAACGTGTCCCACATGTCTCGCGCTGGGTGATCGGGAGGCATGTTGAGCAGCGTGAAGTTCATTTCTTCAGTCTCGACCTCTGGCGAGCGATACACCTCGAAGCCCATGCGCGTGAAGATTTGAATGATGCGCCGCAGTGTGATTGTGCTGGGGTGCAAGCGCCCCACAGCCACAGGACGACCGGGCAAAGTCACGTCGAGCGCGTTGGCTTGCAGGGCGGCTTGCATCTCGGCTGCCTTCACATGCGCCTCGCGCTGCTCATAGGCAGCCGTGAGCGCCTGCTTCACCTCATTCGCGCGACGCCCAAACGCAGGGCGCACCTCAGGCGGCAAGCTGCTGATGCGCTTCATGATCTGCTCCAAAGCGCCTTCGGTGCGCTTGGCGCCGAAATAGCGCATGCGCCATGCGTGGAGCGCCTCGCTGGTGTGGACGTCGTTCAGCGCCTCAAGGGCTTCGCGTTCGAGCACATCGAGATGCTCCAGGGTTAATGCGTCGCCACTCATTGTTGGTTGCGATTGTAGGCGCTTCAGCGCGCGGCAAGCAGATTGCCTGATGAAGCTGTTCTCAGCCAAAACGCTTTCGCGATCTTTGTGCTACACTTCACAACCGACCGACCAGTCGGTTTGTTGATGAACTGTCATGGAAGAGACGCTTCAGCCACGCGCGAAGGAGACACGCCAACGCATTCTCGAAGCCGCGCTGCGCGTGTTCGCCGCAAAAGGCTACCACGAAGCGCGTATGGATGACATCGTCGCGGCAGCTGATGCCTCGAAGGGCGCCATCTACTTCCATTTCCCCAGCAAAGAGCGCATCTTCCTCGCGCTGGTGGACGAGTTCGCCGAGCTACTCGAATCGCGCCTCGAGCGTGCTCTTGCTGAGGAACGCAGCGGCGTGCGACGCGTCGAGGCAGCGCTGCGCGTGTGCATGGAGCTTTTTGGGCGCTACCGCCAACTGGCGAAGGTCGTGCTGGTGCAAGCCGCTGGTCTAGGTCACGTCTTTGAGCAAAAGCGCCTCGAAGTGCACGAGCGCTTCATCGCCATCATCAAGCGCGAGCTCGACCGCGCCGTTGCGGAGGGCGACATCCCGCCCATTGACACCGAAGTGGCGGCGCTGGTGTGGATGGGCGCGCTGAACGAAGTGGTGATTCGGTGGATCTACAGCGGCACGCCGGAGCCAGAGCGCAGCTTGCCAGCTTTGCGCGCGCTGCTGCTGCGCAGCATCGGCGTGAACGTAGAGGCGCATGATGGGTCTTGATGAGGTGCGAGAGGGAGAGACGGATGGAGCTTGAAGTTGCGTTGACAAGCCTTGTTACACACGCACAACCGCGCGTTGTGCTCTCGCTGCCTTGCGCTGCGGATGTTGATCCCCTTCGCTTGCTGGAGATAGGCAAAGGTCGCGCGCGCTGTTTCTGGCAAACCCCTGAAGGCGAAGGTTTCGCTGGCATCGGCGCGGCACATCGCGCGCGCATCGTCCGAGGCGATCGCTTTCGCGCGGCGAAGCGCTGGGCCGCACAGTGGCTCAAGCCATTGCACCTCTTAGGCGCTGACGACGCGCCTGAACCGCTGATGATGGGCGGGTTTGCCTTTGACACACGGAGCGACGAGCGCTGGCACGTCTTTGGCTCGGCGCATTTCCTGCTCCCGCGCGTCATGCTGCGCTGGACAGCGGAAGGCAAGTGGCTGAGCGTCGTCGCCTCCGACGCTGCCGAAGCGCAGCGCATTTGGCACCGCGTCCACCAAGCCCTGCGCAGGAAGAAACGCGAACTCGCGCCTACCTCCTGTCACGACTCTAGCCCGATCGCGCAGCCCGAGCGAGCGATCTGGCTCGCGCAGGCGCAGCATGCTATTGAAGCAGTGCGCCGGGGCGCGCTGCGCAAGGTGGTGCTGGCGCGCGCCGTCCATTACCCGCACTGCACGCCCGACCCCGTGAACGCGCTCGCGCGATTGCGGCAGCGCTACGCCGGCAGCCATTGCTTCTTGTTCGAGCCGCAGCCTGGATACGCCTTCTTCGGCGCAACGCCCGAGGTGCTTGCCGAGGTGCGCGGGCGGGCGCTGCGCACCATGGCGCTTGCAGGCTCAGCGCCGCGAGGCAGAACACCTGAGGAAGACGCCGCACGGGCACAGGCGCTGCTGGACAGCGCGAAGGATCGCCACGAGCACGCGCTGGTCGTCGAGGCGATCGTCGCAACACTGCGCCCGCTCAGCCAAGCAGTTCACGCCGCTGATTCGCCCGACGTGCTGCGCCTGCCCAATATCTTGCACCTGCACACCCCGATCAACGCCGAGTTGCGCCCAGAGGTAAACGTGTGGGATGTAGTAGCGCACCTGCACCCAACACCTGCCGTGGGTGGCTTGCCGCGCAGCGCCGCGCTCGCGCTGATGCAGCGCCTAGAACCGTTCGCGCGCGGTTGGTATGCTGCGCCGATTGGCGTTGCGAACGCTGCAGGAGAGGGGCGCTTTGCGGTCGCCATTCGCTCGGCGCTAGCAACGCCCCATGGCGTCACGCTCTTCGCCGGCGCTGGCATTGTGGCTGACTCCGACCCCGAGCGCGAGTGGGAGGAGACGGCGCTCAAGCTTCGCCCGCTTCTGGAGGCGATCACAGGCACATGAGCCTCGCCAACCGCAACACCTTATGGGCGCATGTTTTCGTCGAAGAGCTGCAGCGCGCTGGCGTGGACACAGTTGTGATCGCGCCCGGCTCGCGCTCCACTCCCCTCGCGCTTGCGTTTGCTGAACAGCCCGGCATGCGCGTCATCTCTCTGCTTGATGAGCGCGGCGCGGCGTTCTTCGCACTCGGCTTAGCGCGCGCCAGCGGACATCCTGCAGCGGTGCTGTGCTCGTCAGGCACAGCTGCGGCAAATTTCTTTCCAGCGGTGGTCGAGGCGTCGCAAAGCCGCGTGCCGCTGATCGTGCTCACCGCCGATCGCCCGCCCGAGGAGCGCGACTGCGGCGCGAATCAGACCATTGACCAGATCAAGCTCTTTGGGGGCTACGTGCGTTGGTTCTTTGAGGTGCCGCTGCCCGAAGCGCAGCCGCCGGAGATCGCTCTGCGCGCGCTGCGGCAGTTGGCAGCGCGCGCCGTCGCCGAAGCGCAGGGCTTGCCTGCTTCAGGGCCGGTACACCTCAACTTTCCATTCCGCAAGCCACTTGAGCCGACGCCCGTCGCTGGAGACGCGCCTGCGCACCCGCCCACATCCTTAGGCTACATCGGACGCTCAGGGAAACGCCCGATCACCTGCATGCAGCGCGGCATTGTGCAACCCACCCGCGCTCAGCTCGAAGCCCTCGCAGCGCGCATTCATGCACACCCACGCGGCGCAATTGTGCTGGGCAAACAGCCGCTCCCCAGCGAGGCAGTCGAAAGCGTGGCGCAGCTCGCGGCGCGCTGCGGATACCCCATCCTCGCAGACGCGCTCTCAAACGCGCGCTTCGGACAGCACGTGCGGGCGGCGACAGTCTGCGGGAGCTATGAGCTGATCTTGCCGCATCTTCCGCCTGAACTGCACCCTGACTTCGTGCTGCACATCGGCGGGATGCCTGTTGGCTCAGCTTTGGAGCGCTTCCTCGATCGAGAAACCACTGAGCGCGTCATGGTGAGCGCTGATGGGACGTGGGAAGATGCCGCGCACACGGCAAGCGAGTGGCTTTGGGCTGACCCAACCGCGCTGAGCGCAGCCCTGATGGCGCATCTTCCGCCCGCTCCGGCTGACCCGAGCTGGGCGCAGGCATGGGCACAGCTCGAGGCTGCTGCGCGCCATGCGCTCGAAGCAGCGCGCGCTGAGGTTCCCGAAGCGGAAGAGTGGACGCTGCTGGAAGTGCTCGACGCGCTGCCCGACGGCGCAGCGCTTTTCGTTGGCAACAGCCTGCCCGTGCGTCATCTCGACCAAGTAGGGCTACCGCGCGCCAAGGCAGTGCGCGTGTTCGCTAACCGCGGCGCCAGCGGGATTGACGGCGTGATTGCTACTGCTGCTGGCGTTGCGTCTGCCAATCCGAACCGCCCTGTTGTGCTCGTGATCGGCGACGTCTCGTTTTATCACGACCTAAACAGCTTGCTGGCTCTTGTGCGCGCTGAGGTGCGCAACTTGCACATCGTGCTGATCAACAACGGCGGCGGCGCGATCTTTCAGCGCTTGCCGATCGCGGCATACGAGCCGCCTTTCCGCGCGCTGTTCTTCACTGAGCACGGGCTGTCGTTTGAAGCCGCCGCCGCGTTGTTCAAGCTGCGCTATCGCGCCACCGCCGACGTTGCCCAAGTGGGTGCGCTGCTTTGCGACGCGTTGGCAGAGGCGACGCCGAGCCTGCTCGAAGTCCACACTGATCCAAGCGCCAGCGCGCGCGCCCAAGCGCAGCTCGCGCGGCACGCGCGCGCAGCCCTGCAGACGTTGTTCGCTGTGAGGTGAGCTTCTATGAGCCAAGAGCCACAGACCTGGAATTACATTCGCAAAGCAGCCGATTGGCAACCCGTGAAGGCCTATCAAGACATCACCTATTACAAGGCGCAAGGCGTGGCGCGCATCGCGTTCAATCGCCCAGAGGTGCGCAACGCCTTCCGCCCTGAGACCGTGGACGAACTCATCGAAGCCTTCACCGATGCTTGGCACGACACCAGCATCGGCTCGGTGATCTTCACCGGTGAAGGTCCATCGCCCAAGGACGGAGGTTGGGCGTTCTCCGCGGGCGGCGACCAGCGCGTGCGCACCTCTGGCGGCTACGCAGGCGGCTATGTGCTGCCGCGCCTCCACGTGTTGGAGCTGCAACGCATCATCCGCTTCATGCCCAAGGTAGTAATCTGCGTCGTGCCCGGCTGGGCAGTGGGCGGCGGTCATAGCTTGCACGTGGTGTGCGACCTCACCATCGCCAGCAAGGAACACGCGCGCTTTCATCAAGCCGACGCCAGCGTGGCGAGCTTCGACGGTGGTTTCGGCTCCGCCTATCTCGCGCGGCACATCGGTCAGAAACGCGCACGCGAGATCTTCTTCCTCGAGCAGGTGTACACCGCCGAGGAGGCTTTCCAGATGGGCATGGTGAACAAAGTGGTGCCGCACGCCGAGCTGGAAGAGGTCGCGTTCCAATGGGCGCAGATCATCAACAGCAAAAGCCCGACTTCGATCCGCATGCTGAAGTTCGCCATGAACCTAATTGACGATGGGCTGATTGGACAGCAGATCTTCGCCGGCGAAGCCACGCGCCTCGCTTACATGACCGAAGAAGGCGAGGAAGGGCGCAACGCTTTCCTCGAGAAGCGCCCTCCGCGCTACGACCGCTTCCCGCGTTGGGCGTGAACGCGCTGAAGGGCTTGCGCTAGCATGCGTGAATCACAACTTGCGCTGATCGCTGAGGGACGCGCCTGGACGTTTGCAGCGCTGCGCGCAGAGGCACACCGAGTGGCGCAACGCTTGGCGGCGTTCGGCGTCCGCCCTGGCGACCGCGTGGGCATGCTGCTGCCCAATGTGCCGCACGCTGTGTTCCTCATTCACGCCGTGCAGCAGCTTGGCGCCGTACTCGTGCCGCTCAACCTGCGCCTGACCAGCGCTGAGCTGCTGGCCCAAGCGCAGCGTGTGCGGCTGCGCTGCTTAGTGCACAACACTGCCACTGCCCCGCAAGCCAGCGCGCTTGCGGAGATTGCACCCTTGCTCGACATAGACGCCGAGACACCCTCAGCGCCGTTTTGCGCGCAGAAGCGCACGCTAGAGGCGCTGCACACTCTGATGTTCACCTCAGGCACCACAGGTCAGCCGAAGGCAGCGATGCTCACATGGGGCAATCACTTCTGGAGCGCGATCGCCTCGGGGTGGCGCTTGGGCGTGCATCCAGAAGACCGCTGGCTGCTGAACTTGCCGCTGTATCACGTCGGCGGATTAGCGATTGTGCTGCGCGCTGCGCTGTATGGCATCCCCATCGTGCTGCACTCTCGCTTCGATCCTGAGATGGTGCTGTGGGCGCTTGCGCGTGACCGCGTCACCATCCTCTCGCTGGTGCCGACAATGCTCAAGCGGCTGCTCGACTTCAACCGCGATCGCCCGCTTCCTGAACACGTGCGCGTGGTGCTGGTGGGCGGCGCCGCGACGCCAGCGCCGCTGTTGGCGCGCGCCCTTGAGGCGCGCGTGCCCGTTGCATTGACCTACGGGCTTACTGAAGCTGCGTCGCAGGTGGCGACAGCGACGCCTGACCAGGTGCGCGCGCAGCGCAACAACGGCGTTGGCTACCCGCTGCGCGGCGTGCATGTGCGCATCGCCGACGCAGACGGCGCGCCGCTGCCTCCAGAGGCGCTCGGCGAGGTGTGGGTGCGCGGACCGATTGTAATGCGCGGCTACTGGGATGATCCTGAAGCGACCGCCCGCACGCTCACTTTGGATGGTTGGCTGCGCACAGGCGACCTCGGCTACTGCGATGCGCGCGGTCAACTGTGGGTCGTGCAGCGGCGCACTGATCTCATCATCAGCGGCGGCGAGAACATCTACCCCGCTGAGGTCGAGGCGGTGCTGTTGCAGCATCCTGAAGTGGAAGCAGCATGCGTCGTAGGTGTGGAGGATGCCGAGTGGGGGCAGCGCGTAGTCGCGCTGGTGCAGCGCGTGCCAGGCGCCGCGGTGCGCGCAGAGGCGCTGCAAGCGTTCTGCCGCAAGCGCCTTGCAGGCTACAAGTGCCCGCGCGCTGTGCTTTTCGTGGACGCGCTGCCGCTCACCGCCTCTGGCAAGGTGGATCGCAAAGCAGCGCAGGCGTGGGCAACGCAAGCCATTGCTGAAAGGGAGGCGATGCAATCGTGATCGCGACGCTCCAAACTGAAGCCGCAACTCACACGCGCGCTGTGGCGATAGGCAAGGGCATCGCTATCGGCGGCGACGCTGTGGTGCTGATGGTCGGACCGTGCGCAGTGGAAGACGAGGCGCAACTGCGCGCCATCGCCGAAGCGATGGTCGCCCACGGGTTGCGCGTGATGCGCGGCGGCGCGTTTAAGCCGCGCACCTCGCCCTACGCCTTTCAGGGGCTCGGCTTGGAAGGCTTGAAGCTGCTGCGCCGCATTGCCGATGAGTACGACCTGCTAGTGGTCACTGAGGCGCTCGGTGTAGAGCACGTGCCGCTAGTGGCGGAGTACGCCGATGTGATCCAGATTGGCAGCCGCAACATGCAGCACTTCCCGCTGCTTTGGGCGGTGGGCGAGCTGGACAAGCCGGTGCTGCTCAAGCGCGGCTTCATGTCAACGGTGCGCGAGTGGCTGTTGGCAGCCGAGCACATCCGCTCGCGTGGCAACGAGCGCATCATTCTTTGCGAGCGCGGCATCCGCACGTTCGAGACCGCAACGCGCAACACGCTGGACACCAACGCGATCGCCCTTGTGAAAGCCACAACGTCCTTTCCAGTGATCGGCGACCCGAGCCATGCCACCGGTCGCGCCGATCTCGTGATCCCAGCAGCGCGCGCGGCGCTTGCTGCTGGCGCTGATGGCTTGCTCGTCGAGGTGCATCCTCATCCTTTGCAAGCACTTTCGGACGGCGAACAGGCGCTGCCGCTTGAGCAGTTGCCTCAACTTGTGGAGGCAGCGCGACGCATCGCCGCCGCGCTGGGGCGCACTGTGCAGTAGCGCTTTGCTCAGCGCCACACTGTTTCCCCTATCTCCCCGCACCACCGCCAAGCCTCGCCCTCTTTCACCATGTACCATTTGCTCTCGAACAGGATCGGCGTGCTGAAGCCCAGCATAGACCAGATGAATTCGCCGCTTACCTGCACCACGGCAGCATCCTCCTCCATCTCGAGCACCTCAAAGTGCACATCGCCGAACCGGGCATCTACACCGAGGTTGAAGCCGAGCCATCCTTCAACTGCAGGCAGGAGCGCCTCGCGACCCAACCAGCTCATGAGCGCAAGCTGCGCGTTGCCCCACCTGACCGCTTCCCAGTGCGCAGCACAGGTGCGCCGGTGCAGCGTGACGCCATCACCG
>JANWUW010000035.1 GCA_025057935.1 Thermoflexales bacterium | reverse complement strand
CTATGCACGGTGAAACGCTGTGCCTCAGTCACGAGAGCCTGCTCCAAGCGACCGACGTCGGTGGTGGTGATAAAAACTTGCTCGACTGCGCGAATGCGCTCAAGCAAGCAGCGTCGGCGATGTGGATCCAGCTCAGCGAGCACCTCGTCCAGCAGCAGGATCGGCGCTTCGTGGCTACGTGCTTGCATCCATTCAGCTTGAGCAAGCTTGAGCGCTAATACCGCCGTGCGTTGTTGCCCACGCGAGCCATACTCTCCGAGGTCCATGCCATTGGCTAAGAAACGCAACTCATCGCGATGAGGTCCCACGAGCGTCATGCCACGGACAAGCTCCTCGCGCCGACGAGCACGCAGCGCCACTTGGAACGCCTCAGCCAGCGACACGCGGTCGGGGAGTGGTGGAGTCATGATCAGCCCTAGTTGCGCCTGCGCGCTGCTTCGGTCGCGACTGGCATCCACGCTGGGCTGGTAAGCAAGATAGAGGTATTCGCGCCCTCCAGAGAGCTCAAAGTGAGCGCGTTCAGCGATCGGCGCGAGCTCGAGGACGGCGCGGTGGCGGCTGAGCGTGAGCGTCACGCCAGCCGGCACGAGGCGCTCGTCCCAAAGCGCAAGCTCATCAGGGTCGAGGGGGCGTTCGCGTTGCGCGGCTTGGCGCAGCAATGCGTTGCGCTGCGTGAGCGCGTGGGCGTACACTTCGAGCGCGTGCGCATACTCAGGGTCAACTTGCGATAGAGCTTCGTCGAGAAATTCACGCCTCAAGCTCGGCGCGCCGTCAACCAACGCGACATCGCTGGGCAAAAAAAGCACCGTCATCAGTTGCCCGGGCAGGTCGCTGTTGCGCCGCGCCATGTGATCCACGCGCACTTCTTTGCGTAGGCGCTCCCCTTCGCCTTTCTGGATCAGCAGCTCAATCAAGTGATCGCCATCGCGGCGCTGCACCAGCGCGCGCAGCAGTGCGTAGGGGAACGGCGTTTCCGATTCGGCTCCCCATCGAATGAGCGCGCGCCCAGCAGGCGTATGAAGCCCACGCCCCGTTGCCAAGACGTGCACCGCTTCGAGCAGCGAGGTTTTGCCTTGGGCGTTGTCGCCTTGGATCACGATCAGCCCTTTGTCGAGGCTGAGCTCCAGACGCGCGTAAAGCCGAACATTCGTGAGCGAGAGGTGGCGAAGATGCATAGGCTCATACGAACGTCACTGTGAGCCGTCGGGCACCGCCTGCAATTGGATGCTCTAGGTAAAGCGTGCAGGGCGCGTCGCTTGTGAGGGTCACTTCGAGGGTGCGCTCTTCGATCAGTGCAGTGTATGTGCCGGGGCCAGGCAGCCACTGCTTAGGGTGCGTGCACACGCGGTGCTCTCCGTCATAATCGCCGTGAATGCGGAAGGGGCGACCAAGGCAGAGGTTTGCGTCGCGGATGTCGCCGCGCAGCAGCGCGTCGCGGATGCGCGTGCTGGAAATGCGCGCATGTCCGAGCACAAGCGGCGGCAGCACATTGACCTCAAAGCCGAGCTGAGCGCCACGCGCGCGCAACCAAGACACGTTGCCCTCGCGGTTGTGGCCTAACGCGAAGTCAGGACCGACCCATAAGCTCACCAAGCGCAGATGATGCAGCAACTGCCCTAGAAACTGCTCTGCCGTTATGCGTGCGGTTTCGAGCGTGAAGGGATGGGTGATGAGCACATCCACGCCTAGCGCAGCGATGTGCTCGGCTTTTTCCTCGGGGAGAGTGAGGTAGCGATCTGGAGCGCGCCCGAGCACAGCGCGCGGGTGTGGGAAAAATGTCAACACGAGCGCCAACGCCTCATGCGCACGCGCCTGTTGCACAACGTGGCGAATGATCTGCTGATGTCCGAGGTGTACGCCGTCGAAGGCACCGATGGTGCACACGCACAGCTTTGGGTCGTTGAACGCCTCGAGCGAATCAAGATGCTGCATTGAAGACTTTGACCGGAACAAGCAAGCGTCCGTCCCAGCGCGCGATGGCGAGGAATATGCCGCTCTCATCATACACGCGCCCAAGCGCGCCGGGCGACCACGCGCTGAGGTCGAGCGCGAGTTTCTGTCCTTGGCGAAGGCGTTGCGCTTGCGCAGCGCTGAGGTGAGTTGCGGGCCAGCGGTGCAATGCGCGATCCATCGGCACTAGCAATCGATCCAAAGCGCCTTCCGCAGCAGCGCGCTCGACATCCGCGAGCGCGTGGGCGTTGCTTAGCGAGAACTCGCCGCTGCGCGTTCGGCGCAAGGCGATCAAGTGAGCGCCGCAGCCAAGCGCCTCGCCGATGTCGCGCGCCAATGCGCGGATGTAGGTGCCAGCGGAGCAGTGCACGTGAAGGTGAAGCTGCTCTGGGTGATCGAGATCGCGCCGCAGACGGATCGCGTGGATGGTAACAGCGCGTGGAGCAAGCTGCACAGCTTCGCCTCGGCGCGCAAGGGCATAGGCGCGCTGCCCTGCCTGCTTGATCGCGGAAAACTGGGGCGGCACTTGTTGCAGCGTGCCGCTGAAGCGCGCTTCGAGCGCGCGCAGCGTCGCCTCGTCGAGCGTGGGCACGGGCGCTTCAGCGATGACCTCGCCTTCTGCGTCGTCGGTAGTGGTGCGCTGACCGAGGCGCAGTGTGCCCTCGTAGGTCTTGTCCTCGCCCAAAAGGTATTCGCTCAGACGGGTCGCCTGCCCAAGGCAGAGCACAAGCACTCCTGTTGCCATGGGGTCGAGCGTGCCTGCGTGCCCTACTGCGCGCTGGCGAGCGAGCCGACGCACGCGCGCCACGACATCGTGCGAAGTCCAGCCCCGAGGCTTGTCCACTACCAACAGGCCGTCCATCGCCACTCACGCGATTGCGTTGCCTGATTCGTCGCTTGGCTCCACCGTGCGCTTGATGATCGGGCCGGCGACGGTGAACGCCACACGCAGCACTTGCAGCGGCGCCTCGTCGCCGAGCACTTCAATGAGCGCCACAAGCGGCGTGCCCTTCGGGATGCCACGCGGCAGCCACATCGTCGGCGCGGGGCGGCGCTCCATCGTGCCCACAAGCGAAACGTGGCGCAGCACCGCGCCCTGCGCGTCGAGGATGCTCACGTCAATGTTGGGGAACTCCTTGAAGGGAGTTAAGCCCATTTCCACCGTAACGCGCGTGCCGTCCGGCCAGGGCATGATGCGATAGTCGGTGATGCGCGCGTCGCTCGGTAGGCGAGGCGGCAAGCGTTCGAAAGGATTTTCACCTTCGGGCAGGTCGAAGAACTGCACGTCGTTGTTCATGATATGCCGATACTAGGGTGCTCAGCTTAGTAGCGGCTATAAGCCAGTCGGTAGGTCGATGAAGTGCGTGGTCAAGCCAAACTGTGCTTCGAGATGCTCCGCCAATGCTTTCAACCCAACCGTCTCGGTGTTGTAATGCCCGCCGAAGATCACGCTCAATCGGCGCTCTGCGGCAGGATGAAACCACATATGGCTGGTCTCGCCCGTGATCAGGGTGTCGGCGCCTGCCGCAAGCGCTTCTTCGAGCAGCGTGATGCCAAAGCCGCTGCACACAGCGACGCGACGCGCGATCGCCTCAGGGGCGGCTTGGATGCGGTTCGGCGCGCCAATGTGCTTGGCTAGACGTTCAGCAAGCTGAGCCACTGGCAGCGGCTCAGGCAAGTCGCCAATGTAGCCGATGGGCGTGCCCTTGTGCATCCCCCACGGCGTGAGGTTGGTCAGCCCCGCCATGCGCGCAAGTTGGGCGTTGTTGCCTACTTCGGGATGAGCATCGAGAGGGATGTGGGCGGCGTAAAGCCCGCACTCGCCGCAAATCAACGTGCGCACGCGCTCGAAGTGCGCGCCAGTGAGCAAGAGAGGCTCCGACCAAAACAAGCCATGATGGACGATCAACAGTTGCGCCTTCCATGCCACAGCGCGCTCAAACGAAGCTAAGCACGCATCAACGGCGAACGCAACGCGCGTGACCTCTGGCGGGCATTGCACTTGCAAGCCGTTGTTGCTGCGGTCGGCGTAACGGTCAATGGCTAGAAACGCGTTGAGGTGGCGGATGAGGTGCTCGGCGTTCATGGTTCAATTTTCGGAGCGTTTCATGCAGGAACGCGCGGCGCGCCTCGCGCGAAGCGCCTGCGCAACCCATGTGCACCGCTTCAGCAAGCGCGGCGTTCACCGGCGCGGCTAGACCGAGCTGCTGGGCAACCTGCGCAACTGCGCCGTTAAGCACGTCCACCTCGGATCGCGCGCGGCGCTCGCGCACATCGTAGTAAAGTGAAGGAAACTTATCGCCACGCGCGCCCGCGAGCCAACGCATGAGCACAAGGCGCAGCGCAGCCTCAGGGAGCGCCCGCACGGCGAAGGCGAACAGCGCGCCCGGCGCGCCCGGCAAGTTGACAGCGCGCAGTCCTTGCGCGCGCATCACGCGCTCCGCCTCGCGCAGCGCTTGCACTTCCAAGCGCGCGGCGAGCGGATCGCGAAGCACATCCCGATACGGGATCTCAAAGACGGCGCTGGTGGCGTTGCCGGCGAGGTTGAACAACAGTTTGCTCCACTTCATCGCGCGCCAATCGGCAAAAGCCCGCGCCCGAAGATGTGGCGCTGCGCGAAAGGCGTCCAGCACATGCGCAAACGCTGAGTTGCGCTGCGCGACCGACGCCAATCCAACTCCGCCCTGCTCGCGCTGCGCAACAACATGCGTTGTGTCTACGAGCGCAACAGCGGTGGTGAGCGTGCCAGCGATCACGCGCTGGTCACCAAGCGCTGCAATGAGCAGCGCCTCGCTGCCCCAACCGTTTTGCATCGTCACCACTGGCGCGCTAATGCGCGAGAGCGGCGCGACAGTCTCAGCGACATCATAGGCTTTGACGCACAGCACGATGAGGTCGGTATGTGCATCGGGGAGGGAGGTGTATGCTTCGACCTGCGCCCAGTGCCACATTTCGCCGCTTGCGGTTTGCGCTGTGAGCGTGGCGCGCGCGGCGAAGGCTGCTCGCCCAACAAAGCGCACCTCGTGCCCAGCGCGCAGCAGATTTGCGCCGATCCATTGCCCCACGGCGCCCGCGCCGAAGACAGTGATGTGCATACAGGCAACGTAGTGTAAACCAACGTGCGGCGTATAATCCGCCTTCGCTCTTTAAGGCTGGCGCATGTGCAGCGCGTCGCGCGCATTCTCAGGATGCAGACGCGGCGCTTTCATCAAGTTGTCCTATCCATGAAGGCATCCACACTATCGAAGATCGTGCTTGTCCATAGCGGCATCGGCGACTCCATCGCACCGGCTTTTGAGGAGCAAGGCTATCGCGTGCTGCTCGCAAGCACAGCCAAAGAAGCGCTTGCCCTCGCTGAGAAGGAACGCCCAGCGGTGATCGTGGTTGATGCTAACGGGCTGCGCCTTGACGTTGAGCGCTTGTGCCGAGCGGTGAAGCGCGTGTGCAACGCTGCTGTCATCATGGTTGACGCGCCTTTGGCGCTGCCCAACAAGGACGCAAACGACGCTGGTGAGTCACCGCGCATCGGCTGCGCGGACGCTTATTTCGCGCGCCCCTTCATGCTGAAGCGCCTGCTTGCGAAGGTTGAGAAACTGCAATCCCAAGGAGCAGCCACTGAACTGCGCTGCGGCGATCTCGTGCTGTTTCCGCACAAGAACTTGCTGCAGAAACGCGGCGAGGTGCGCCGCCTCACGCCGAAGCTCTCGCGCTTGTTGCGTGTGTTGATGGAACGGCAAGGTGAGGTGGTGCTGCGCAAAGACCTAATGCGCGACGTGTGGGACACCACTTACCTCGGCGATACGCGCACGCTCGACGTCCACATCCACTGGTTGCGTCAGCTCATCGAGGATGACCCAACGCAGCCCGTCTACCTGTTCACCGTGCGCGGCAAAGGTTACCGCCTCGACAACCCGAAACGACGATGAAGCTTCTGATTACTGGCTCCATTGCCTACGACTACTTGATGACGTTCCCAGGCTCATTCAATGAGCACCTGCTGCCTGAGCATCTCTCGCGCCTAAGCGTGAGCTTCTTGGTAGATACCATGGAGCGCCGCCGCGGTGGTTGTGCGCCAAACATCGCTTACACCCTCGCCTTGCTCGGCGAGCGCCCTGCCATCATGGCGACGGCAGGTCAAGACTTCGAAGAGTACCGCGCTTGGCTTGAATCGGTCGGCGTGGACACCTCGCTGGTGCGCGTCGTGCCCGGCAAGTTCACTGCCTCGTTCTTCTGCAACACAGACCAGAACAACAACCAGATCGCCACGTTTTACGCTGGCGCGATGAGCGAGGCGCGCCATCTTTCCTTTTACGACCTCGACGAGAAGCCCGATCTGGTGATCATCTCGCCGAACGATCCCCAAGCGATGCTGCGCTACGCGCGCGAGTGCCGCGAGCTAGGCATTCGCTTCATCTACGACCCCGGGCAGCAGGTGGTGCGCTCAAGCGGCGATGAGCTGCGCGCTGGCATCGAGGGCGCTAACATGCTGATCTGCAACGACTATGAGTTCGAGATCATTCGCCAGAAGACTGGGCTGACCGAGGCGGACGTGCTGTATCGCGCCGAGGCGTTGATCATCACGCGGGGCGCAAAAGGCAGCACGGTGCTGCTGCGCGATCACCGCGTTGACGTGCCTGCCGTGCCTGCGCGCCACATCGCAGACCCGACAGGCGTCGGCGATGCTTACCGCGCCGGCTTCCTGAAAGGCTTGGCGGTTGGCGCGGATTGGGAAACGTGCGCGCGGCTCGGCAGCGTGGCAGCCACGTATGCTTTGGAGCATGTCGGTGGGCAAAGCCATACCTTCACGCTCGACGAATTCCGAAAACGATACGAAGCGCACTTCGGCTCGTTGAACGGCGTGCTGTAGACTTCACGCCTTGGTGCGCTGCCCACAGCGCAGCGCTCGGGCAGTGCCCTGAAGCATTGTGTGGAGCACAACGATGAACTACGAAGTGAAAGACCTGAGCTTGGCTTCTGCTGGGAGGAACAAAATCGAGTGGGCGGAAGCCGAGATGCCAGTGTTGCGCGCCATCCGCGCGCGCTTCGCGCGCGAGCAGCCCTTGCGCGGTGTGCGCATTAGCGCTTGCCTTCACGTGACCAGCGAGACAGCCGCGCTAGTGCGCACGCTGCAAGCTGGCGGTGCGGATGTCGTGCTTGTCGCCAGCAACCCGCTGAGCACGCAGGACGACGTGGCTGCGGCGCTTGTTGCCTACGACGAAATCCCCGTCTTCGCCATCAAAGGCGAGGACAACGCCACCTACTACCGACACATCCGCGCAGCGCTCGATCATCATCCCCACATCACCATGGATGACGGCTGCGACCTTGTGAGCACCCTGCACAAAGAACGCCCAGAGCAAGTGGGTGAGGTGTGGTGTGGCACTGAGGAGACCACAACAGGCGTCATCCGCCTGCGCGCTATGGCAAAGGAGGGCGCGCTGCGCTATCCCGTGCTCGCAGTGAATGACAGCATGACAAAACACTACTTTGACAACCGCTATGGCACAGGGCAGAGCACCATTGACGGCATCATTCGCGCCACCAACGTGCTGCTGGCTGGGCGAACAGTGGTGGTGTGTGGGTACGGATGGTGTGGGCGTGGCGTGGCGGCGCGCGCGCGCGGCATGGGCGCCCACGTGATCGTCACCGAGGTGAACCCGCTACACGCGCTCGAAGCAGTGATGGACGGCTTTCAGGTGATGCCTCTCATCGAAGCAGCGCCCAAGGGCGATGTGTTCATCACTGTGACTGGCAACAAAAACGTGCTGGACGAGCCGCACTTCGCCGTGATGAAAGACAACGCGATCTTGTGCAACAGCGGGCACTTCAACGCGGAGATCAACATCCCCGCTTTGCAGCGCATGAGCGTTGGCGAGCCGCGCCGCGTGCGTCCCTTCGTTGATCAATTCACGCTCAAAGATGGACGACGGCTCAACCTGTTGGGCGAAGGTCGGCTGATCAACCTCGCAGCAGCGGAGGGGCATCCCGCAGCGGTGATGGACATGAGCTTTGCCAATCAAGCGCTCGGCGTGGAATACATGTTGCACCACTACCGCGAGCTGCCGCCAAATGTGTACACCATCCCCGAGTCCGTCGATCGCGAGATCGCGCGCTTGAAGCTGGAGAGCCTCGGCGTGCGCATTGACGTGTTGACCGAGGAGCAAGCACAATACCTAGCGAGTTGGCAAGAGGGCACGTGATCGCGCGAGGATGAACGAGACCTTCCCTGCAGCAGACGCGCGCTTGGCGTTCACCAGCGGCGTCGTCGTTGTCGTGCTGAGCGCGCTGCTGATGCTGGTCTTTGCTGCGTTGGCGCTGAGCGCGACGCTCTCGTTCCTCACCTTTCTAGCTGCAGTGCTAGCAGCGACAGCGCTCGTCGTGCTTGTGGTGCAGCTCTACCTCCTTCGCCAAGTGCCGCGCCACGAGTATGTGCTGACGCCAGAAGCGTTGATCATCAGGTTTGGCGCTATTGCGGAGGTAGTGCCGCTTGCATTGATCCAGTCCGCTTACGCTGGCGCCGACGTGCTGAATCGCGCGCGCGTGTGGCGCTATGTGCCGCTGCCGGGATGGTGGCTAGGGCAGATGACGCACGAGGAGTTTGGTCGCTTCCGCATGTATGCCGTCGCGCCCCTAGAGGCGCAAATTGCTTTGATCACCAACGGCGACACTCACTATCTCATCGCGCCCTTCGATGCCGAGGGCTTTCTGGTGGCGCTGCGGCAGCGCCTGGCGGCGTTGCCAACCGAAGCAACGACATCTCCCCAAGTTCATCGCCCTGCCTGGTTGCGTTCTCCACTATGGCGCGACCGAGTGGCGACAGGGATGATTGCGGCAGCGCTGCTGCTCAACCTTGCTCAGTTTGGCGCGGCGGCGGCGCGTTATCCAGCACTGCCGGCGCAAGTGCCCGCGCACTTCGACGCGCAGGGCAAGCCCGACCGCTACGCCGATAAGCGCTTCGTGCTTGTCCTGCCTTCGTTCGCTGCGCTCAGCCTTCTGGTGAGTGTGCTCCTCGGGCTTGTGCTGTATCATAGGCAAGAGCGCAGCGCCGCTTTGCTGATGTGGAGCATCGGCGGTATCGGACAGGTGCTCTTCGCAGTCGCACTTTTGACCGTTGGGTTCGGAGCATCGGCAACATGATTTTGGTCACTGGCGCCACAGGATGCGTAGGACGCGCTGTGGTTGAGCGCTTGACGTCCTCGGGGCGTCAAGTGAAGTGTCTGTTTCACTGGAACAACGAGCACCCCGCACCACGTCGCGCAGTGGTCACAGGCGGCGACGTGCGCAACGAGGCTTCGATCTACGAAGCGATCACCGACGGCGGCGCATGCGATACGGTGATCCACCTCGCCTTCATCCGCCGCGAGACCGACGAAGACACCTATGAAGATGTGAACATCCGCGGCACGCAAAACGTGATCAACGCCATGAAGCGCGCCGGCATCAAGCGGCTGGTCATGGTGAGTTGCCTTGGCGCGGAGACGCGCTCGCCCTACCCGTACCACCGCAGCCTTGCTAAAGCCGAGGAGCTCGTCCGCCAAAGCGGCTTGAACTTCACCATCCTCAAGTCCGCCGTGATTTACGGCGAGGGCGACTGGCTCACGGCGTGGTTAGCGGGTCTGTCGCAGGACTTCCCTTTTGTAATGCCACTGCCGCATGGCGGCTACACCAAGCTTCAGCCGATTTGGGTGGGCGATGTGGCAGCGTGTGTTGAGCGTTCGCTGGAGATGCGCACCACATTTCGCCAAGTGCTAGCGATTGGTGGCCCGCAGTCGCTCACGCTTGCCGATGTGGCGCGCGTGACGATGGAGGCAGCACAGCGCAAGCGCCGCTTGGTGCGCGTGCCGAGCGCGCTGACGCATCAGCTCGCCCGTTTCATCAGCCGTTGCCGCAATGCGCTGAATGAGATGGAGCTCGAAGCGCTGGCGTATAACCGCACTGTTGAGGTGAGCAGCGTGAATCGCTTGTTCGGTTTCTCGCCCGCGAAGATGGCGACGCGCTTGGCGTACCTCAGCCCCAACTACGAGCCTCCTCCGCCTCCTGTGCGCTTCCGCTATCAACCGCGCTAGCGCCGCCGCGTCCACACGTCGTTGGCGTACTTTTCACGCAGCAGCGCTTCGGCTGCGACTTGTTCCTCAGCGCTCAGCGATCCCTCGACGAAAGCGATGTCCAGCACGTCGGCGAAGGCGCCGCGCCACACGGCGGCGACGTGCTCCCACGAAGGCGCGTCGCCAAGCACGTCTTGTAAAGTCGCGGCATGCGCGCGCACGCGCTCAGGCGGTGGGGCGTCCCAGAGATAGTCGCAAATGCGCGCGATGTCGCCGAACAGCGGTAAACTGCCGTGTTGCATCACGCCGTCCACGCGCCGCCATTGCGCGCTGCCCACGAGTTTCTTGCCCGCGCCGACAACCTCGTAATCGCTTGGCGCTTCAAAGCATACGCCGCTGCGCGCTCGCTGCTCCTTCGGCACGCGGTTTGCGGCTACACCAGGCACGCCTAGTCGCCGCAGCGCCTCGAGGATCGCTTCAGCGATGCGACGGTAGGAGGTCATCACGTCGCCTGCAGCGAGCGGGTGGTCAATGGGCAGTGCGATGCTGTAAGTGAACTCGTCCGCGTGAAGGATCGCCAGCCCGCCGGTTGGGCGGCGCACAATGCCAATGCCCTCGGCGCGGCAACGCGCCTCGTTGACCGAGCCGATGCGCTGGGAGTAGCCGAGGCTGATCGCTGGTGGCTGCCAAGCGTAGAAGCGCAGCGTCGGAGGCTGGGCGCCGCTGCTCACTGCGCGTGAGATCGCCTCGTCGCGCGCCATGTTGTGCGCGCCCTCGTGCGCGCCGTCGTAGATCAGCCGAAACACAAACGCCATGGCTTGCTTTCAATGCGCCTCGCGCGGATCGTGGACGTGAAACCAGCGCACGCGTCCTGTGAGCGTCTCGTACTTGAGCGGCAGCGCCAGACCTTGACGCGCTTCGCTTGGCACCCACACCCAGCGCCCGATCTGCTCCATGATGAGGGCGCGGGTTGCCTCGGGCACGCTTGGGTCAACGCGCACATCCTTGAGGCGCATTAGCCAGCGATCGTGGGCAGCGTCGTAGGTGATCACCTCAGCGAGGTATGTCGCGTTGGCGCGCCTGCCTTCGGGCAGGCGCCAGCTGCAATGTATAGGCACGTGTTCCCCGCTTGGCGTCTGCACTGCAACGCCAGCGCGCGTGAGCGCGGTGATCGCGCGCTCCAACGCTTTAGCGCGCACGAAGATCAACGCGGTTTCGCCATCGCTGGCGAAGACGTGAGCGCAGCGCGAAGCCTCAAGCGCACGCAACACTTCGCTCAGCGCAAGCGGTTGCGCAGCCACGAAAAGCCGCCAGGTTGAAGCCGTGTCAGCGCTCGCACTATGCAGCGGCACAAAGGTGCGCTGTTTGCCATCCACGCGCAGCAGGAGCTGCGGGGAGAGATCTGCAGAAGGAGGCTCATCTTGGAGCAAGACGAACGCTTCAGGGCGCAAAACGAGCATGCGTTGCGGATTGTATGCAGTGCTGGGGGCAAGATAAGCGCACACTACACTTGTGCCGTACTGACGTGCAGGCTTGGCTTCCTCGAGCACAACGCCCGCTTGGTCGTGCGCCCTTGGGAGGGAAGCGTTTAGTACGCGCCGCGCCCGCTCAACACGTAAGGGATGGTGCGAAGGATGATCTTGAGGTCGAGCGACAGCGACCAGTTCTCGATGTAGTACACATCCAAAAGCACCATCTCCTCGAAGGAAAGTTCGCTGCGCCCGCTGATCTGCCATAAGCCAGTGATGCCCGGCTTAACGCGCAGGCGCTCGCGATGCCAGTCGCGGTACGCCTCCACTTCGCTGAGCAGCGCTGGGCGCGGACCGACGATGCTCATTTCGCCGCGCAGCACATTCCAAAACTGTGGCAGCTCATCAATGCTCAGCTTGCGCAGGATGCGCCCAACTTTTGTGCAGCGCGGATCGTCGCGGATTTTGAACAGCGGTCCGTCGGCTTCGTTGAGCGCTTGCAGTTGGTCGCGCAGCTTGTCGGCGTCTTGATACATTGAGCGCAGCTTGTACAGCCGGAACGGCTTGCCGTTTTGTCCAGCGCGCCATTGGGTGTAGATCGGTGAGCCAGGTGACTCCAAGCGAATGGCGACCGCAGCCACGAGGATGACAGGCAACGAGAGCAGCGCGAAGACGCTGCCTAGGGTGAGATCAAGCGCGCGCTTCAGCGCACGGTCGAGCAAACGCGTCTCGTTTTCGCGCGGACCGAGCACAGGGATGCCGCCGAAGTCAGCAACGTTGACCTGACTGAGGTTGAGCTGTAGGAGCGAAGGTGCCACGCGCGCGCGCACGCCGTGCGCTTGGCAGATCTCCAGCACCTCGCGGATCTTGGCTTGCGCCGACCACGGCAAGGTGATCACCACTTCGTCCACGCCGCCCTGAGACAGCACTTGTGGCAGCGCGCTCACCGCGCCAAGCGCGGAGAACCGCCCGATGTCAGTGTGTCCGCGCTCAGGGTCGTCATCCAGAAAGCCGACGCAGCGGTAGCCCAGTTCAGGGCGCGCGAAGATCGTGCGCATCACAGCGCGCCCGATCTCGCCCGCGCCGATGATCAGCACGTTGCGAGTGCCAATGCCGCGCGCGCGAAGTTGCGCCTCAGTCCACACGCGCAGCGCGCGCGTCACCCCAAGCAGCAAGACAACCAGCGCACCCGCTTCGAGGATCATCAAGCGCGAATACACTGCAGGGCCGTAGATGAAAATCGCCACCCAGATGATGAACACGGCCTTGAGCACGCTGCCGACGAGGGTCCACATCTGATCAAGCCAAGCGCTCTCGCGCTGGCTTGAGTACACGCCGTCGAACACAAAGAAGGTGAGCAGAGTGACGTTGAACAGCGCCTGGATTGGCAAGTAGGCGCTGAAGGGCGCGTCAAAGGCAATGGGGCGAAACCACTCCCACTGGTAGCGTATCACGTAGGCGAGCGCGAATGCGACGTTGATCAGCGCAAGGTCGCTCGCAAAAAGCGCGATGCGCAGCGCCCAACGCACGCGCTGCGTCGTCCAAGGTGCGGCGCGCGGCGCGACGCTGGCGAGCTTAGCCAATCGGGAGGTCATACACGCGATACACTTTGTCTATGGTCGCGCCAGCAGCGCGGTTGATGCGGTTGAGCGCTTCGTTAGTCTCTAGCACCCACCCCAATTCGCCACCCACGTAGCCACGGCGCTGCACGGCTTTGAACGTTTCGTAGATCAGCAGCGTCTCAATGCCTGAGGTGCGGTATTCCGGCAGAGTGCCGAACAGGATGAAGCGCACCGCGTTCACGCGCCGGCGGTACCACAGGAACTTGAGCAGCGTCCAAAGCTCTGGCTCACCCGGACGCGGATAGGCGAGGCGCAAAGCCTGGTTGACGTCAGGTAAGCTCACGGCAATGCCGACTGGCTCATTGTTGACCTCGGCGATGAAGATGAAGTCAGGATCTGCAAATTGCTTCAGACCGTTGACCACGTGATCCAGCTCGTGGTCAGTCATTGGCACGTGTCCCCAGTTGGCGCTCCAAGCGCCCGTCTCGCTGGCGTACACGCGCTTGAGCGCGGCGATCTCGCGGTCGAGTTGTTTGAAGTCGGCGTTGCGCACCACGAAGTTCTTGCGGCGCTGCACCCCAGCGGCGATGCGCTGTAGTTGGTCGAGGCGGCTTGCGGCAGCAGTCTGCGTGTCCACCCACCAGGCGTAGAGGTCCATCGCCTTCTTGAAGCCGTAACGCTCGAGCAGCTCTGCGTAGTAGGGCGGGTTGTAGGGCATGAGCACGCGCGGCGGCTTGTCGAAGCCTTGGACGAGCAAGCCGGTTTCGTCGTTGAACGAGAGCGTGGTGGGACCGCGCATCACGGTCATGCCACGCGCGCGCAACCAGTCGCGCGCAGCGTCGAGCAGCGCGCGCGCTACTTCAAAGTCGTTGACCACCTCAAAGCCGCCAAAGAAGCCTGTCGTCTCGCGGTGAAATTGGTTGTGGCGGTTGTTCAAGATCGCCACGATAGTGCCCACCACCCGCCCATCGCGTCGCGCCATGAACAAGGCGGCATCGGAGTGCTCGAAGAACGGGTTTTTCGTCTTGTCGTAAAACGCCATGCGCTCGCTGATCAGTGGCGGCACCCAGAAGGGATTGCCCTTGTAAATCTCCCAAGCGAACGTGATGAAGCGGCGGCGCTCCGCAGGCGTGCGGCACTCGACGATCTCGACGGCAGTGCTCATGGTTCGGCTCGACGAAAGGGTGGTGCGGGGATTTTACTGATGCTGTTCTGGAGGCTTGTTCGTGAATGGGTTTGACCTAGCAGCGATGCAAGCGGGGAACTGCGCCGAGGCGCGCATTACACTACGCGCACCTCATGCTTGCGCGCGAAACCCAAGCTCCTGACCTTGAGGCTTTCCTCGAGGCGGTCGCGTATTTTGAGGCGTTTGGCACGCGCACGCGCTGCGTTCCCTTCCCCGATGCGCGCTTTGATGTGCCAGTGTATGTGAACGAGTTTTGGACGGCGCGCCAGCGCGCTGCCAACGCGCTTCACGAGATCGCATATCGCGCGTGCTTCAAGCCGCCGCTGCCACGCTTCTTTATCGAACGCCTTACCCAGCCGGGACAAGTGGTATACGACCCCTTCGCGGGGCGCGGCACAACGCTCCTCGAAGCTGCGTTGCTTGGACGCCGACCGCTGGGCTGCGACGTCAATCCGCTCAGCCGCGTGCTGGTCTTGCCGCGCCTGCGCCCGCCGACCATTGAACAGGTCGCGCAGCGGCTCAGCGCGCTCGACCTTGACACGCCGGTTGCGCTCTGGGAGGAGCTGCTGGTTTTCTACCATCCCCATACGCTGCGCCAAATCGTCAACCTGCGGCGCTACTTGTTAGAACGCGAGGCGGCAGGGGCGCTCGACGAAGTGGACGCTTGGGTTCGCATGGTCGCCACGAATCGTCTCACCGGGCACTCGCCGGGGTTCTTCTCTGTGTACACCTTGCCGCCGAACCAAGCGGTTTCGCTAGAAGCTCAGCGCCGCATCAACGCCCAACGCAACCAAACGCCGCCACCGCGTGAGGTGAAGGCGCTGATCCTGCGCAAAACGCGCAGCCTGCTTCGCGACTTGGATGATCCTACACGCGCGCGGCTGCGCGCGCTCTCCGAGCCGACGCCGCTTTTCATCGCCTCTGCTGACCATACGCCGTTCATCAACGACGCCAGCGTGACGCTGGTGGTGACCTCGCCGCCGTTTCTCGATGTGGTGGACTACCAAGCAGACAACTGGTTGCGCTGCTGGTTCAACGGCATTGACGCGCGTGCGGTGCCGGTGTGGCAGTTCCGCAGCCCAGCGGCGTGGCGGTCGGCAATGGAGGCGGTCTTCCATGAGCTGCGGCGCGTGCTTGTCCCGGGTGGCGTGATTGCGTTTGAGGTGGGTGAAGTGCGCCGCGGCACGTTGCTGTTGGAGACGCTGGTGGTGCCTGCTGCGCGCGCGGCTGGTTTGGAGGCGCGCGCCGTGCTGGTCAACGCGCAGCGCTTCACCAAGACTGCGCACTGTTGGGGCATCGCTAACCTGCAGCGCGGCACCAACACCAACCGTGTAGTGATCCTCACAAGACCGTAGCCTCGGCTCGCCGAGCGTATAGGGCGCAGGCTGGAAAGGTGGTGAGTGCAAAGCGCGCGTGCTTGCGCCATACTTAGTTCAACCCACGCTGGGCACAAGGAGTGCAGCCATGTTTAAGCGCATTCTCATCCCTCTCGACGGTTCGCAGTTTGCGGAGAAAGCGCTGCCGTACGCGATCGGCCTCGCCCGCTGCATGGGTTCTGCGATTACCCTGCTGCGCATCGCTGTTCACCCCTCGAATTACGTGTACGTGAACGATCCCGAAGCGCTCGCCAGCCTTTACGAGAGCGACCGCGCCCATTGCGAGGACTACTTGAAGCAGGTTGCGGCGCGCGTAGCAAGCGAGGTGAGCACCGAGGTGAGCATCGCCGTGCTCGATGGAGTGGTTGCGGACTCGATCGTGGACTATGCCCAAGATGTGGGCGCAGATTTAATCGTGATGACCACGCACGGGCGCACGGGCATGGAGCGGTGGCTGCTGGGAAGCGTTGCCGAGCGCGTAGTGCGCGGCGCGAAGTGCCCGGTGCTGCTCATTCGCCCTCAGGCGGAGAAGTAAAGCGCTCGCTCACCACCGTTCGCGGAGCGCGCGCTCGATCTCACGCTGTGCGTCGCGCTTGGCGATGGTTTGGCGTTTGTCGTGGAGCTTCTTGCCGCGCGCGAGCGCGATCTCCACTTTGGCGCGCCCACGCTTGAGGTATACGCGCGTTGGGATGATGGTGTAGCCGCGCAGCTCAGTGCCACGCGCGAGCTCCGCGATTTCCTTCTTGTGCAGCAACAACTTGCGCGCGCGGCGTTCATCGGCAAGCGGACCTTGGCGCGCGAAGCCAGTGCTGTGCTCATAGTGCGGCACATAGGCGTTCACCAGCCAAGCCTCGCCGTTGCGGATTTGCACGAAGGCGTCGCGCAGGTCAATGCGCCCAGCGCGGATGGCTTTGATTTCACCTCCTGTGAGTGCAATGCCGGCTTCGTAGCGCTCGCCAAGTTCGTAGTCGAAGCTTGCGCGCCGGTTCGTGGCGATGACCTTGATTCCTGCGTCTTTGTCGCTCATCGCTGCTCCTCGTCGTAAATGATCTTTGGGTCAACGGGGCGCAGACGTGGGATGAAGCGCGGCACAGCTTTCAAGTAGCGCGCGTATGGCTCGCCGAAGCGCGCCAACAGCTCGCGTTCCTCTAGGCGCAGTTGCATGACCAGCTGCGCGATGTAAACAATCAGGACGACTACCAAAAACCAGCGTTGTGTGAGGAGCGCAGTGCTCCCAATGAGCGTCATGTCGGTGAGATAGAGCGGGTTGCGCACGTAGCGGTATGGTCCAGAGACGACGAGGCGCTGCGGCACATCGTAGCGCTCGGCAAGCTCGCCTGGCGGGAACAACGCAGGCACAAAGAGCAATCGCTTCCAACCCATTTGCCCTGCTGCCCACACGCCCACCAGGACCGAGATCGCAAGACCAACCCCGCCGACGATCTGCAGGGGCAATGCGCCTTGCCACGTCCATTGCAGCCAGTGGGGCGCAAGCAAAGCGAGCACTGCGCCTGTTCCGATCCACATGAGACCAACTTCGACTAGATACCAGCCGCGCAGCCCGTGCCTACGCACCCAAGCGCGCCATCGCTCCAGCATGGGGTAGGTGAAAAGATCGATTACCACCATGCCTAGATAAAACGCCGACACGTAGAACGGCAGCAAGATCCAGCGCCCCAGAAGCGCATCGCCTGCAATTACCAAGATGAATGAAAGCAGCCAAAGCCACGAAGGACCGTGGTGCCAGCGCTTCTCCACCTCACGTTGTCGCATGGGATGTTAAGTTTAGCCGCACGGCGCGTTGTGCGCTTCAGGGCACGAGCGCAGCTTTGACTTCTTCGTAGATCGGCAGCGGCTCAAGCGAAGGCGTGGCGAAGGTGAAGTGATCGCGGTAGCCGCGCGCGGGTGCTGGAAGCTTGAACACCCAGAACGCCAAACAGGGCACCCACTGCCAATGTGTTCGCGTGTAGTCGAGCGCGCGCAGCGTGTACGCGATGCGCTGGGCAGGCGTGACGCCGTTCACCCAGCGCACGTCATCGTTCCAGCCGCTCTCAGTGATGTAGACAGGCGTGGTATCACCGTGGCGGAGCATGATTGCGCGCAGCAGCTCGATACGCCGAAAGTTGAGCTTATCCGCTGCAGGTGGATCCTCGGGGGGCAGCTTGAAGCCGTATGTGTGCGCCGCAAGCGCATCCCAAAGGCGCTCGCCGGGTTGGAGAGCAGCGTACATTGCCTCGAGGTAGTCGAGATCGCTGAGCGCGACATCAGGGTTGCGTTCTAAGGTCGGCGCGAGCGCGCCAGCGAGCACCACGGCGTTAGGGTTGGCGCGCTTGATCGCTGGGTAAACCCTGCGTAACATCTCAACGTAGGCTTGTGGGTCAACGCGACGCATGCCCCATTCGTTTGTGAGGTTCGGCTCGTTCCATACGATGAAGTGCGCGATCTCACCGCGGAAGTGCGCAGCGAACACAGCGGCGAAATTGGCGAAGTCAGCGTAGTTCGGTGGATCGAGATGCGTGAACGTGGTCTGGCGTCCGTCAGGCAAACGTTTTGGTCGTGCCCACTCAGGCACGAAGCCTAGCCGCGCGATCACTGTCAAGCCCTGCCGACGCGCGTGGCGCACGATGCGCTCAGCACCGCTGAAGTCGTAGATGCCTTTCTCGCGCTCGTAGTATGCCCATGGGAAGAACTCCACCATCCACGGTGCGCCCATGAGGCGGATCATCTCAGCGCCGCGCTTAATCTTCCAGGCTTCGACCTCCTCCACGAAGCGCGTGTGTACGCCAGCAATCGGATTGCGTGTGCGCACTTGTTGCTGAGGTCCAAGCGTGACCACTTTCTGCGGAGGATGCACAGTGCGCACGAGCGCGATCAGCAGTGCCAGCGCCAACGTGCCCGAGAGCAGCTCGCGCTGCGTCTTCAGCGCGCGCCATGTCTTCAAGAGGAATAGGTGCGTTCTTTCCATACCACCCCGCGCCCAAGCCAAACGCGTGTGGTGCTGCGTATCACGATGGCGAGGTAGAGCATCCAGCCGAGTGGCACCAGCCACGCCAAATGGCGCGGCAAGCGATACCAGGCATGGTAGCGCCACGCCCAGAATGCCCACTGCGCGCCGTAAGCGAGCGCAGCGGAGACCAACGCGAGAAACGCGAGGGGCGTTGGCTGTGTGGCTGCGTTGAGTGCTGCGGCAAGCGCCAGAAGTGGTGATGCGAGCACCGTTAGCGTCATGCGCGTCACTGCCCAGAACGCTCGCCAGCCGCTCGCGCGCCGCCCAGCAGTGGCGTGCTTGCCCAGCCCTTGCGCGATCTCGCCAAAGTTGCGATACATGCGCACGCGGATCACATCGAATGCAGTCGCCAGCCCAACGCGAAAGCCAGCGCGTCGCAGCGCACGCGCGAGCTCCACGTCTTCCAGCACTTTGTCCTTCACCGCTGCGTGGCCGTCAATCGCCCAGTATGCTGCGCTGCGCACCAGAAGACACTGCCCGTTGGCAAGCACGGTGTTTGGCGGTGCTGTGTCGGGATTCAGGTTCTTCTGCAACGGGAAGGCGACTAGCGCAAATTGGTAGAACAGAGGCAACACCAATTGCTCGGGGAGGGTGTGCAGCTCGTTGAACGGCAGGGCGCTCACTGCGTCGAGGCGATGGCGCTCAGCGAAGGCAACCAAGGCGCCGACAAGCTCGGGAGCTGGCGCGGTATCGGCATCGAGAAACAGAAGCCACGCGCTCTGCTTGGCTCGGCTTGCGCCGTAGTAGCACGCATTGCACTTGCCCACCCACCCCGGCGGCAGCGGTCGCCCAACGACTCCGTGCAGGCGGTCAGGATGTTGCGCGGCGTAGCGTGCAAGGATATGTGGCGTCTCATCGGTGGAGTGATCGTCAACAACGATGACGGCACACGGTGCGTAGCTTTGTTGCAGAGCGCCGTCGAGACAGCGCGCTAGGTTTGCAGCCTCGTTGCGTGCCGGGATGATGATCGTCACCAGCGGTCCGCTGTGCCATGCGTCGCTGGCGGATAGGGCGGGCAAGCGTCGTGCTCGCTTCGCATCGAGCAGAGTGAGCAGCCCAATTACCAACGCAAGGGCAATGAGGACAAGCGCAGCAGGCATTGTGAGTGTGAGAAGCTCATGCAGGCAAATTCAAACGCGCACAGCCTCCAGCGCAGATGCGCACACGTTCGCTGAAGGCAATGCGACGCGCCACGCGTCCTGTGCTCCATCGTGAGCGCGCTGCTTCGAGGCTCGGGCGAACAGGACGAGGGCTGAGCAGCGTTCAAGAGCGCGCTGCCTACCACTGATGGGCATGCGGCATTCGCGTTTCCGCGCCCCAAGCCCTGAGCCAAGCACGGCGAGGATTATAGTGAGCATTACAATTCGCGAGCAATGGCATTCACCGTCTCAGACCTGCAAGACCTCATCCGCTTGCTCGGCGAGCGTCCAGAGTGGCTGCGTGAGCTGCGTCGCCTCGTCTTCACCGAGGAAGTGATTGCACTGCCGGAGATGGCACGTGCCATGATGGAATCGCAGCAGCGCTTGCTGGAGGCTCAGCGCATCACTGAGCAGCGCCTCGCTGAGCTTGCGGAGGCGCAGCGCCGTGCCGACGAGCGCGTCGGGCAGCTTGCTGCACGTGTCGACCAATTTGCAGTGCGGGTGGACCAGCTCGCGGCACATGTGGACGAGTTGGCGGTGCGGCTGAACCAGCTCACGGCGCGTGTGGATGAGCTGACCGAGCGGCTGAACCAGCTCACGGCGCGCGTGGATGAGCTGACTGAGCGGCTGAACCAGCTCACGGCGCGCGTGGATGAGCTGACCGAGCGGCTGAACCAGCTCACGGCGCGTGTGGATGAGCTGACCGAGCGGCTGAACCAGCTCACGGCGCGCGTGGATGAGCTGACCGAGCG
>JANWUW010000034.1 GCA_025057935.1 Thermoflexales bacterium | reverse complement strand
AGCAGGGCGACCTACGAAGACAAAGCCCAAGAGCTGCGAAGGCGGCTCGAGCCCAACCAGCTCGCGCACACGATCGTGTTGAACGATCTCGCCACTCACCCACTTCGAGCCGTAGCCGAGCGTGTGCGCCACCAGCATGATGTGCTGCGCAGCAATCGCAACGGAAGCTAAATCCTCCCACTCGGGCATTTTGTCTTGACCGCTGCGGTACATGCCGATGCTGATCCACACCGGCGCAGCGAGAGGACGCCGACGTTGAAAATCTTCGGCTTGCGGATCGTATTTGTCTGGGGGTGTGAGCAGGCGATATGCCTCAGCGAAACGCTCACCGAGCTGCTTGCGTGCCTCGCCCATGAACACCGTGAAACGCCAAGGCTCGGTCAACCCATGGTTCGGCGCCCAGCGCGCTGCCTCTAGCATGAGCTGAATATCTTCGCGGCTCACAGGCGCGCTCGGGTCAATGTCTTTCGGTGGGTAAGTGCGTCGCTCGCGAATGATTTGCAGAAGCGTCTGCGTCGCTGTAGGGATGGCAAGTGTGTCTGCGTGTGTCATGGCTGTTCTCGCTACAGTTTGATGGAGCGCATCAGCGCAGCGTTACATAGCGCGCTGCGCTACAATCGCGCCGCAATGAAGAACGTCATGGTCACCGGCGGGGCGGGCTTCATCGGCTCAAACTTTGTGCGCTTTGCGTTGGAGCGACACCTCGACTGGCGCATCATCGTTTTCGACAAGCTCACCTACGCGGGCAACCCCGATAACCTTCGCGACATCGCCGAGCGCTTCAAGGATCGCTTCGTGTTCATTCGCGGTGACATCGCCGATCGCGAAGCCGTGTTCGACGCTGTGCGCCAGCACAATGTGGCGATCATCATCAACTTCGCAGCCGACACCCACGTTGACCGCTCGCTGATGGAGCCGGGGCAGTTCATCATGACCGACGTGTATGGCACCTATGTGCTGCTTGAAGCGGCGCGCCACTTTGGTGTGGAGCGTTTCCACCAAATCAGCACGGATGAGGTGTATGGTGACGTCCCTGAGCCGCACCGCTGCACCGAAAGCGACCCGCTGCGCGGAAGCAGCCCTTACTCCGCCAGCAAGGCGGGTGGCGATTTGATGTGTCTCGCTTACTTTCGCTCATTTGGTGTCCCGGTCACCATCTCGCGCGGCACAAACAACATCGGTCCGTATCAGTACCCCGAGAAGGTTGTGCCGCTGTTCATCACCAACGCGATTGACAACCAGCCGCTGCCGCTCTACGGCGACGGCAAGCAAATGCGCGATTACCAATACGTGCTCGATCATTGCGAGGGGATTGACGTGGTGCTCGAGAAGGGCGTCCCCGGCGAGATCTACAACATCGGCAGCGGCGTGGAGACGCGCAACATTGACATGGCGCGCATGATTCTCGACCTGCTCGGCAAGCCTTACTCCCTGATCCAGCCCATCACCGATCGCCCAGGGCACGACCGGCGCTATGCCGTGGACATCAGCAAACTGCGCGCGCTCGGTTGGGCGCCGCGGCATACCTTCGCGCAAGCGCTGGAGAAGACCGTGAAGTGGTATGTCGAGAACGAGTGGTGGTGGCGCAAGATCAAGAGCGGCGAGTTCATGGAGTACTACAAGCGCCACTACAGCGGGCGAGAGTTGAACATCACATTGGAGCTTTAGGCGCGCGCATGTTTGAGTTGACCTTTCTCGGCACGGCTGCCTCCTCGCCGCTGCCGAAGCGCGGCTTGCCTTCCGCCATCATCGCACACGATGAGTATCGGTTCATGGTGGACTGTGGCGAAGGCACGCAACGCCAGCTCCTCAACAGCGGCTTGGGCTTTCGCCGCCTGGAGCACATCCTGCTCACTCATCCGCACCTCGACCACATCCTTGGCTTGGGTGGCTTGCTTTCCACGCTGAGCCAATGGGAGACGCTGGACAAGGTGACGATCTACGGCGGGCGCAGCACGCTGGAGCGTGTGGAAGACTTGCTTTGGCGCATCGTCTTCCGTGGCACACGCCCGCCGCTGCATATCGAGCTGATCGAAGTGCGCCCTGGCACGATCTTCCGTGGCGAAGACTTTGAAATTCGCGCCTTTCCCGTGCGCCATCGCGGGCCGGACTGCTTCGGTTTTGTGTTCGAGGAAGACGCGCGCCGCCCGTTCCTAAACGACAAAGCCACGGCGCTTGGCGTGCCGCAGGGACCAGAACGTCGCGAGCTTGTGCGTGGCAACCCGATCACACTCGCTGACGGGCGCGTGATCTACCCTGACGACGTGCTGGGCGAATGGCGCGCCGGCACTAAGCTGGTGTTCACCGGCGACATTGGCGACATCGAAGGGCTGTCTGAGATCGCGCGCAACGCCCACGCGATCGTCGCTGAGGCGACCTATCTCGAGTGCGATGCGCCGCTGGCGCGCGAGAACGGGCACATCACTGCCGCGCAGGCAGCTCACTTGGCGCGCGACGCCAACGCAAAATTGCTCATCCTTAACCACATCTCGGGGCGCTACCGCGACAAAGACCTGGAGAGCGAAGCACGTGCTGTTTTCCCCAACACTGTCGTCGCGCGCGATTTCGACACGTTCAAGATCAAAGCCGAGTAGCCTGCCGCCATGCCGATCATCCTCCTCATCCGCCATGCCACCACCGAGTTCGTGAAAAGCGGTCGCTTGCCGGGGCGTACGCCAAACATCCACTTGAACGAGGAGGGTCGCCAACAAGCTCAGGCGCTGCGCCGCGCGCTGGAGGCGCTGAAGGTAGACGCAATCTACAGCAGCCCGCTCGAGCGCGCGCTGGAGACCGCGCTTCCCCTCGCGCAGGCGCATGGCGTAGCGATCCGAGTCGTGCCAGAGCTGGCGGATGTGGACACCGGCGCGTTCACGGGGCGCGAGATCAAGCAGCTCGCCGAGGACGCTGAGACGCGCGCCTTTTGGCGCACTGTGCAAGAGCGTCCCTCTGCGGCGGTTTTCCCGCGCGGGGAGGGGCTGCTGGCGATGCAGCAACGCGTGGTGCGCGCCCTCGAGGCGATTGCTGCAGCACACCCTGACCTGCCGCTGCTAGCAGAGCAGCAAGCTGCCGACAAGCCGAAGACGCGCCCGCAGCATGTGGTTGTTGTGGCACACGCTGACGTGATCAAAGCTGCGCTTGCGCACTACCTCGCCATGCCCTTCGACGCTTTCCAACGCTTGAGCATTTCGCCAGCTTCAATCAGTACCCTGAGCGTGTGCACTGACGCCCAAGGGCATCGCAGGATCACCGTGCTCAACGTAAACCTTATCCCCTACCTGCAACGTTTCTCGCTATGATGGACGTCACCGCGACTGCTTCGATCTTGATTCCGCCCTACAAGGGCGAGCTGGTCAATCTCCTTGTTGACGAGGAAGAACGCGCGTATTGGCTTGAGCGCGCCGGACGTTTGCGCTCGGTGCAGCTTTCGCCGCGCGCGCTGTGCGATCTCGAGCTTCTTGCCGTCGGCGGGTTTTCGCCGTTGCGGCGCTTCATGGGCAAAGCTGACTATGAGCACGTGCTCTACACCATGCGCCTCGCGGACGGCACCCTTTTCCCCATCCCGATCACGCTCACGCTGGAAAAATCACAGGTGCACCTCGACGAGGAGATCACGCTGCGCGACGCGCGCAACAACATCCTCGCCATCATGCGCATCGAAGAGGCGTTCACGTGGGATCGCGAGCTGGAGGCGCGGATGGTGCTCGGCACCACCGACTCGCGCCACCCGTTGGTCGCCGAGATGCAGCGCTGGGGCGAAGTGTGCGTCTCGGGCGAGCTGCGCGTGATCAGCTTGCCGAAAGCGTATGACTTCACCGATCTCCGACGCACGCCGGCGCAGACGCGCGCTGCGCTCGAGCGCATGGGACGCCCCAACGTGGTGGCATTCCAAACGCGCAACCCACTCCACCGTGTGCACGAGGAGCTCACCAAACGCGCTGCGCATCGCGTGGGCGGCAGCTTGTTGATCCATCCTGTCGTTGGCTTAACCAAGCCGGGCGATGTTGACCACTTCAGCCGCGTGCGCATCTACAAGGCGCTGGTGGAGCGCTACTACGACGCCAGCAGCACGCTGCTCAGCTTGCTGCCGCTCGCGATGCGCATGGCGGGACCCCGTGAGGCGGTATGGCATGCCATCATCCGCCGCAACTACGGCGCCAATCACTTCATCGTCGGGCGCGACCACGCCGGACCTGGCAAAGACAGCCTCGGGCGACCGTTCTACGAACCCTATGCAGCGCAAGAGTTGGTCGCGCGCTTTGCCGACGAGATCGGTGTGCGCATGATCCCCTTTCAGGAGCTGGTCTACTTGCCGGATGCCGATGAGTACGTGGAAGCCGACCGCGTGCCCAATGGCGCGCGCGTCGCTTCCATCTCAGGCACCCAGGTGCGCGAGGAATACCTTGCCAAAGGCAAGCCACTTCCTGCCTGGTTCACGCGCCCAGAGACGGCGCAAATTCTCGCTGAGGTGTATCCGCCCCGCCATCGTCAAGGCTTCTGCGTGTGGTTCACTGGGTTGAGCGGCGCTGGCAAAAGCACGATTGCCGAGATCCTTGCGGTGAAGCTGCTTGAGCGCGGACGACAATCCACTGTACTTGACGGCGACGTGGTGCGCACGCATCTCTCAAAGGGGTTAGGGTTCAGCCGCGAAGATCGCGACACCAACATCTTGCGCATCGGCTTCGTTGCAGGCGAGATCGTGCGCCACAACGGCGTGTGCATCTGTGCAGCTATCAGCCCTTATCGCGCCACGCGCGACGCCGTGCGCCGCATGATCGAGGAAATCAACGAGGATGCCTTCATCGAGGTGTTCGTGGATGCGCCGCTGGAGGTCTGCGAGCAGCGCGACGTGAAGGGGTTGTATGCGAAGGCGCGGCGCGGAGAGCTGAAAGGCTTCACCGGGGTGGACGATCCCTACGAGCCGCCAATCGCGCCCGAGGTGCACCTAGACACAGTGCGCCAATCGCCAGAGGAGTGTGCCGAGGCAGTTCTGGCGTGCTTGCGCGCGCGCGGCTTCCTCGCTGAGTAAGCCTTGGTGCACGCAAAACTAGCCACTTGGCTATTGCGCGCACGTTGCGGGCGCGTTATAAAGCAGGCAGACAATTGAATAAGGGAAGCGCTACAGGGAAGTCGCAAGAAAGCACCTCACCGAGGCAAGCCAAAAGTGTGGTTTATCGGGGAGATAAAACACTGGACACTCCCACCAGTAAGAAAGAGTGGCTTGACACGTCGGGAGGTGCATTCGAGAGCCAAGGGCGCAGAGAGCCAATCTCCCACGCGAAAGGAGACGTTCTCCTAGAGAGAACAGCGGGCAAAGCGAGGAGAAAGCGAAGAAGCGGAAAAACTCTCTGCGCCCTTGGGCTTTTTCACGCTTGTGCTGCGTGCTCCGTTTGACGAGCTCCTTAAACAGGGCTACAATCCTCCCCAACCAAACCGGAGGAAAGCCGCATGGCAAGCGTTACATTCGAGCATGTCACCAAGCGCTTCGGCGACGTGGTTGCGGTGAAGGATCTCAACATCCACATCGCCGACCGCGAGTTCCTCGTCTTCGTCGGGCCCTCGGGCTGCGGCAAAACCACCTCGTTGCGCATGCTTGCAGGCCTAGAGGAGGTCACTGAAGGCAACATTTACATCGGCGATCGCATCGTGAACGATGTGCCCCCTAAGGATCGCGATATCGCCATGGTCTTCCAGTCGTACGCCCTCTACCCGCACATGTCAGTGTATGACAACATGGCGTTCGGCTTGCGGCTGCGCAAGGTGCCGAAGGACGAAATCGACCGCCGCGTGCGCGAGGCGGCGCGCCGCTTGGGGATCGAAAACCTGCTCGACCGTAAGCCTAAGCAGCTCTCCGGTGGTCAGCGTCAGCGCGTCGCTGTGGGGCGCGCTATCGTGCGCAACCCCGCAGTGTTCCTCATGGACGAGCCACTCTCTAACCTCGACGCTAAGCTGCGCGTGCAGGCGCGTGCCGAGATCAGCAAGCTGCACATGCAACTGGGCACGACGTTCATCTACGTCACGCACGACCAAACCGAGGCGATGACCATGGGCACGCGCATCGCCGTCATGAAGGACGGCGTGCTGCAGCAAGTGGACACGCCGCAGAACTTGTATGAGCGCCCCGACAACGTCTTCGTCGCTGGTTTCATTGGCAGCCCCTCGATGAACTTCTTCGACGCCACCATCACCAGCAACGGAACAGACCTATTCGTGGACACCGGCGCGTTCCGCGTCAAGATCCCAGAGAACCGCGTCGAGCCCTACCGCGCGCATGTCGGTCGGCAGGTGATCTTCGGCATCCGCCCCGAGGATTGCCACGATCCTGAGTACGCCCCGCCGGGCGTGCATCAAGCGTTGGTCGAGGCGCGTGTGGACGTGGTCGAGCTGCTCGGGCATGAGGTCATACTCTATCTGCTCGCGGGCGGCACACAGCCGTTCCTCGCGCGCGTGGACCCGCGCACCAAGGCACGCGTGGGCAACACAGTCGCCATCGCCATGAACATGGACAACATGCACATCTTCGACAAGCAGACCGAACGCGCCATCCGTTGAGCGCTCGCCATGCTGTGACTAAGCAGAGGCGCTGCGGAGCAACCCGCAGCGCCTCTTTGTTGTTACTGACTCCTCGCCTTGAGCTGCGCTGCCTCTTGGAGCAACTGCTCAGCGCCGCGCAGCCCAGCTTCGCCACTGGTGCCCAGCATTTGGGCCAACTCCTGCAGGCGCTCCGCTTCATTCAGGCGATACACGTGGGTGACAGTGCGCCCATTGTGCACGCGCTTCTCCACGCGATAGTGCGCGTCGCCAAATGCCGCAAGCTGCGGCAAGTGGGTGATACACAACACTTGGTGCGCGCGCCCAAGCTGCCACAGCTTGGCGCCTACCACAGCACCCACGCGCCCACCAATGCCTTGATCAATCTCGTCGAAGATCAGGGTTGGCGTTGGGTCAGCATGCGCAAGCGTGGTTTTCAACGCCAGCATCAGCCGCGCGGTCTCGCCGCCCGAGGCGATCTTCACCAGCGGCTTCAAGCCTTCGCCGGGGTTTGGCGCGATTAAGAACTCCACTCGATCGCAGCCGGTAGCGTCGGGCTCTTGCGCAGCGAAACTCACGGCGAAGCGCGCGCCCGCCATGCGCAGATCTTGGAGCTCGCGTTCGACGCCAGCCGTGAGGACATCAGCGGCTTTGCGCCGCTCAGCGGAGAGTTGAGCGGCGAGGGCACGAAGCTCTGCCGCGAGTGCCTCCGCTTGAGCGCTGAGTGCCTCAATGCGCTCGCTCAGCGTCTCGATGCGTTCCAGCTCCTGCGCCACTTGCTCGCCGTAGGCGATCACCGCTTCGACCGTCTCGCCATATTTGCGCTTGAGCTTCTTGATCAACTCAAGCCGATCTTCCACTTGCTGGAGGCGGCGCGGGTTGAACTCAATGGAATCTCGGTAATCGCGCAGCGCGCGCGCCACTTCTTCGACCACCACGCTTGCCTCTTGCAGAGCGCGGTGATGCTCGGCGAGTTGCTTGTCGAAGCGCTCGAGGTTGGCGAGCGCGCGCAATGCCTGTGCAATTCGATCGAGCGCTGAGGGCGCATCGCGGTGCGATTCATACAGCGCTGCGTAAGCCTCCTCCGCCCAATTGGCGAGCGCCTCCGCGTTTGCAAGCCGCGTGTGTTCCTCTTGCAGGGCGGCTTCCTCGCCTGGCTTTAGGCGCGCTGCGCGGATCTCTTCGAACTGAAAGCGGAGCATGTCCATGCGACGCTCGCGCTCGCGCTCAGCTTGCTGCAGCGAGGCTAACTCGCGTTGTACGGCGCGCCACCGCGTGAACAGCTCGGCGACCTGCTGGCGCAGCGGCAAAAGCCCGGCGAAGCGATCGAGCAGGTTCACGTGCTCGCGCACGCGCAGAAGCGAGAGGTGTTCACTTTGACCGTGCAGATCAACCAGTAGCTCGCCCACTGCTTTGAGCGCTGCCTGGTTCACAGCGCGCCCGTTGATGCGCGCAATGGAGCGCCCATTGGCGCGCACTTCTCGGCTTAGCGTGATCTGTCCAGGCTCATCCAGCTCGATCTCGAACTCAGCGAGAGCCTGCGCGAGGCAGGCGCTTAGCGCCTCGTCGAAGGTGAACGTGCCCTCTACGAGCGCCGCGCTTGCGCCTGCGCGCACCATTGCAGGCTCTGCGCGATCGCCGAGCAGCAGGGCGATGGAGTCCATGAGGATGGATTTGCCAGCGCCAGTTTCGCCAGTGAGGATGTTCAAGCCGGGCGCAAACTCGAGGTCAATTGCCTCGATGATGGCGAAGTCGCGCACGCGCAACTCGGCGAGCATCGGTCAGCTAAAACACTTGATCGAGCGCAGCCGCGAAGATGTTCAGCGCCTCATCAATTTGCTCCGCCGTGACGACCAGTGGCGGGATCCAACGCACGACGTTCTCGTAGCTGCCGCAGGTGAGCAGCAGCAAGTTGCGCTCGGCGCATGCGCGCACCACGCGCTGCGTTGCGGCTTTGTCGGGACGCCCTTCGGCGTCTACAAACTCGGTCGCCACCATGAGGCCGATGCCGCGCACGTCGCCGATGGCAGGGAACTCGCGCTGCAGTTGGCGCAAGCCATACATGAGCTGCGCGCCGCGCGCGGCAGCGTTCTCTGGCAGCCGCTCTTCCTTCATGACGCGGATGGTCTCGGCGGCAGCCGCGGCGGAGATCACGTTCGGGCCGTAGGTGCCGCCGTGCGAACCGGGCTGCCACTTCTGCATGAGTTCGCGCCGCGAGGCAACGCAACTGAGCGGCATGCCCGAAGCCAGTCCCTTTGCCATGACTAAGATGTCGGGCACTACGCCGAAGTGCTCCAACGCAAAGAAAGCGCCTGTGCGCCCGAAGCCGGTCTGCACCTCGTCAAAGATCAACAAGATACCGTGCTCGTCGCAGATCGCGCGCAGCTCGCGCAAGAAACTCGCTGGCGGCACGACGTAGCCGCCTTCGCCGAGTACGGGTTCGACAACGATCGCGGCAGTTTCTTCGGGCGCTGTCTGCGTCTTGAGCAGCCAGTGTAACCGCTCGAGGGCGTAGCCGCAGCAGCGTCCTTCGTCATGAGGGCAGCTCGCGCTCAGCGCGGCGCGTTCGGTCGCGCTTAGGGTGCGTTGCGCGACTGGGCAGTGGTAGCAATGCGCGTAAGGCGCGACGAAAATGCCCGAGGGCAGCGGTTGGTAGCGCGCGCGGTAGCTTGTCTTGCTTTGCGTCATCGCCATGGTGAGGTGCGTTCGACCATGGAACGAGCCCTCGAAGGTGATGATATTGGTGCGCCCTGTGGCTTGCTTCGCCAACTTGACGGCTGCCTCAACAGCCTCAGCGCCGCTGTTGCTGAAGAAAAACGTGTCAATGCTGGGCGGGCACACAGTGAGCAGCTCATCCGTCAGCTCCAACACGCTGCGCGCGGTCACGGTGCCGATTTGCCCGTGGATCAAACGCGCGGCTTGGGCTTGGATTGCGCGCACCACACGTGGATGCGCATGACCAGTGTTAGTGACCCCGATCCCACACGTGAAGTCGAGGTAGCGCCGCCCGGTAACGTCCACCAGATACGCGCCTTCGCCGTGGTCCACTTCGATATCAAACGCGCGCGACCACACTGGCGCGAGGTGCTCCTTTGCCATGTTGTGTAGTGTACTGCTGCGCAAGTGCGCAGCGTTCACGAGGGCAGTGCTCGCCTCACCACTGCTGCGCGTAAAGCGCGAGATCCTCAGGACGGTCGAGATCTAACGCCAAGGACTCCGAGCGGCACCAGAGCGGCTGAGCGCCATGCGCCAGCGCCAACGCAGCATGACGACGCGCGCTGTTGCGCCCGAAGGCGACTGGAATGACAGTAGGCGGCCTCAGCAGCAGCGCATTGGTGCCGCGCTCGTGGTGATCGGGAGCGATGACCACACAGGGCGACGCACTGCTCGCAGCGAGCTGCGCCAAACACCGCACGTCCACTGGAGTGAGCGCCGCGAGATCTGCGGGCACGATCAGAAGCGCATTGCTGGCGCGATAGCACTGTTGCGCTTGGCGCAGCGCTGCGTTCAAGCCACGGCTGCGCTCGCGCAGGAACGCCACGCCCATCGCCAGTGCCCACTCGCGCACTTGGGCATCACGACTGATCACGCAGATGTGCTGCACAACGTTCGAAGCGCGCAGCGCGTGCACCACATGCCGCAGCGCGTCGTAGGTGATCTGAATGCGCGTCTCGAGATCAAACTCGCCGCTCAAGCGCGATTTGCAACGCTGCAGCGACTTCACTGGCACGACGGCAACGAGCTCAAGCGGGATCATGCCTGTGGCGGGAGCAAGTCCATGCGACAGCCGCCGAGCTTCTCTGGCCGAAGCCGATCGGCGAAGTTGACCACTTCGCAGGCGAGACGCGCGCGCGCCTTGCGATCGGTCATCAACGTATCGGTGACGAGCACACCTATGCCCATGGACGCGATGTGCGGCTCAAGCGCGGCGTCACGCTGATCGAGCACAAAGCCGTTAATGAAGTCAGCGTAGTGCTGTGCCACGGCAACCGCCGACGACTCCACGCCTAACTCGCGCATCAGCTTCGCCGCGGGACCCTTCACGGCTTCGCCGCTGATGATTGGCGTGACGGCGATGATCGGCGCAGCCGCGTTGAGCAGCGCGTCTTTCATCCCTGGCAGCGCGAGGATCGGGTCAATGCTGAGGTAAAGATTGGACGGCGCGATGATGATCGTGTCTGCGGTTTCGATGGCGCGCAGAGCTTCGTCGTTGGGGTGCGCTTCCTCTGCGCCTTCGTAGATCAAGCTGCGCACCTCCGGTTGCCAACGGAGGCGCACGAAGTACTCTTGGAAGTGAAACAAGCCCTCGTCGGTGTCTACCACTGTGCGCACGCGATCGTCGGTCATCGGCAGGATGCGCGCCTTGACACCCAAACGCTGCGCCAGCAGCCGCGTGATTGCGCTGAGCTGCATGCCCTCGCGCAGCAACTGTGTGCGCAGCAAATGCGTGGCGAGATCGCGGTCACCAAGGCGGAACCACGGTGAAACACCGTAGCGCGCGAGCATGTCAAAGTTGTTAAACGTGTCGCCCTCGATGCCCCAGCCAGTGACGGGGTTGGCGATGCCCGCTAGGGTATACATCACCGTATCGAGATCGGGCGAGATGTGCAAGCCGTATAGCTCAAAGTCGTCGGCGGTGTTGACGATGATGGTGAGGTGCTCCTCGCCAACACTGCACGCTAAGCCATCGCACAGCTTCGCGCCGCCGACGCCGCCAGTGAAGACCACAACATTCATGCTTGAGATTGTGCGCCGATGCACAGGATTGCGCAAGCGCAGCTTGGCGATGCTGCGCAAGGCGTGATGGAGCAACGCCTATTGTTTACCTCTGCGGGCGCGATGGGTGCAGCAACGGAAAATGCTCGCTGATGAGCGTAGCGGCATGCTTCTCGCTGTGCGTCGTTGCGCCTATACTCGCGCTTGCGATGCAAGCGCTCGCACGCTGTCCATATTGTGGTCACCCCTACGTGCCTATCGCTGTTCACGGGCATGTGCAATGTGCCGTGTGCGGCGTCAACGTTGAGCCGTGCTGCGAAGGCGCGCCGCTGCGCGATGATGCTGCCTCAGCACCTTCTTTGAGCAAGCGCCCAATCTGCGAGGGAACGGACCTGCGCACTCGTTCGCGTTCATCGTTGCCGGCACGCGTCTTTCTGTGATGCAGTGTTACGAAAGGTGGCACGCAGCACTTGCGAGTTGCCTCGATATCCCTATACTAGTCGGCAACTCCTCGCTAACAACGAGCAGGAGCAATCCTCACCTTAAGGAGTGTGCACCATGTCAAGGCTACTGCGCCCTCTCCTGATCTCCAGCACTGTGCTGGTCGTGCTTGCCGCATGTGCTGCGCCGCCGCCAGCAACGCAGCGACCTGCCGAGCCAGGCGCCCCTGCACAACCTGCTCAAGCTGAGCCGATCAAGATCGGCGCGCTCTACGGGATCACAGGCGGCATGTCCTCGATTGATGCGCCGGGGCTGAACGGCATGAAGCTCGCCGCAAAGCAAATCAACGCAGCCGGCGGCGTGCTCGGGCGTCCAATCGAACTAATCGCGATTGACGGCAAGACAGATCAGACCGCCACCACGAACGCCGCCTCTGAGATGATCAACGTGCACAAGGTGGTCGCGATCGGTGGCTTGAACGACTCCACTTTTGCGCTGGCTGCGGGACCTATCGCGCAAAAGGCGGGCATCCCCTTCGTCACTGCAGGCGCTACTTTGCCGACGCTGCCTGAGCAGATCGGCGACTACTTCTTCATGGCGCCGTTCGGCGACGACGCGCAGGCGTATGCCATCGCAGACTACGCCATCGACAACCTCGGCGCCAAGACGGCGTACATGCTTGTGGACCAAGCTTACGACTTCACCACGGCACTGGCGCGCTTCTTCAAGGAGCGTTTCGTTGGTCGTGGCGGCACCATCGTGCTGGAGGACATTTACCGCTCCGGCGACACCGACTTCTCGGCGCAGATCGCCAAGGTGAAAGCGTTAAACCCGCAGCCGGATGTGTTGTTCATCTCCGCAGTGCCGAGCGAAGCCGGCATCACCACCAAGCAGTTCCGCGAAGCTGGTTTGACGCAGCCGATTATCTCAGGCGACGGCTTTGACACGCCGCTCATCGCCGAGGTCGCGGGCGAGCTTGCCGACGAGGTGTACTTCTCCACGCACGCTGGGCTGGACAACCCCGATCCGAAAGTGCAGGCCTTCGTGAAGGCATACACCGAGGAGTATGGTCGCCCGCCCGAGAACGCCTTCGCAGCGCTGGGCTATGACACGCTCAACTTGATCGCCGACGCGATCAAGCGCGCTGGCTCTACGGACCCCAAGGCGATCCGCGATGCGCTCGCCGCTACGCAGGGCTTCGAGGCTGTCACTGGCACGATCACCTACAAGGCTGGTCAACGCAAGCCTGACAAGCCGGTGTCTATCATCAAGGTACAGGACGGCAAATACTCCTTCGTGAAGGAGATCAAGCCGTAGGCACGCCTTCTCGCTTTGGATTCAACACGCGGTTCGCGGGAGATGCCCTCGCATCTCCCGCGAACCTGTGCATCATTCGCAGCCATGAGCGCATCATCTAACGTCCTTCGCTACATCCACACCCACAACGTGCGCTTCGTGCGCTTCATTTGGTGCGACAACGCAAACGTGATCCGCGCCAAAGCCGTGCACACAGCATTCATTGAGGATTACCTCAACGGTGATGGGGTGGGCATCGCTGCCGCTCAGCAGGCGCTGCCTGTGATGTATGACGCGCTGGCTCCAGGCAGCGGCTTGACGCCTGCAGGCGAGGTGCACATGCGCGCCGACTGGAGCACGTTTGCCGTGCTGCCGTACGCCTCCGGACATGCGCGCGTGCTCACCGACATTTACGCAGGCGACCAACCCTGGGCGCATTGCCCGCGCGCTTTTCTGCGGCGCATGGTTGCGCGCGCAGCCCAACATGGGCTAACCGTGTTCGCTGCCTTCGAGAACGAGTTCTCACTGCTGCGCCCCGCAGAAGATGGCGTGCAGCCATTCGATAGCACCGTGTTCTGCCAAACCTCGGCGCTTGACCAAGCCAACGCAATTCTCAACGACATCACCGAGGCGCTTGCAGCCCAAGGCGTGCAGGTCGAGATGGTCTACGCTGAATCCGGGCCGGGTCAGTTCGAGCTTCCTGTGCGCTACGCTGATGCGCTGCGCGCTGCCGATCAGCAGATCATCTTTCGCGAGACGGTGAAAGCAGTCGCGCGGCAACACGGCGTGATTGCATCATTCGTGCCAAAGATTTACCCTGACAAGGCGGGCAACGGCGCACACCTCCATTTCAGCTTGCAGCGCGAAGGGCGCAGCCTCGTCACCGAGCCAGGGCAGCCTCACACGCTCACGGAAGAAATGCGTGCTTTCATGGCGGGCGTGCTGCATCACTTGCCAGCGCTCATGGCGCTCACCACGCCGAGCACTAACAGCTTCAAGCGCATCCGACCGCGTTTCTGGAGCGGCGCTTACACCTGTTGGGGGATCGGCAATCGCGAGGCAGCGCTGCGCGCACCACAACCGCCCGCTGGCAAGCCGATCACCAACATCGAGCTGAAGACCAGCGACGCCACCGCTAACCCCTACCTTGCCCTCGGTGCCCTGATCGCCGCTGGGCTGGACGGCATCGAGCGCGGCATGAAGCTCGGCGATCCAGTGGACGGCGACCCTGCTGATCTCAGCGATGCGGAACGCGAGGCGCGCAACATTCGTCGCTTGCCCGCCACCCTCGGCGAGGCGATCCAGGCGCTTGAGAATGACCCTGTGCTGCTCACAGCGCTTGGCTCCGAGCTGGCGCAGTCTTACCTCGCGGTGCGCCGCGCCGAGTGGGAGGCGATGAAGGATATGCCTCACCACGAAGAGGTCAAGCTGTTGTTGGAGCGATACTAAGGGAATGGATTTGCTCGAGGCTATCCGCAGACGCAAGACGACCAACACACCCTTTGCGCCAACGCCAGTGCGCGATGAGCACAAGCGGCTGCTGATCGAAGCTGCGGCGCGCGCCCCATCGCATTTCAACAGCCAACCCTGGCGCTTTATCCTCATCGAGGATCGCGCGCGCATTGAACGCATCGCCGACCTCGCTGGCGCTGCGATGAAAGCGCTCATGGAGGACGGGCGCTTTGTGGCGCGCTACCGACGCTACTTCCGCTTCGACCCGCAAAGCGCGTTGCACACCGGCAGCGGCATTTACTTCGACCGCATTCCTGCGCCGCTTCGCCCCCTTGTGCAATTGGTGTTCTCGGAACAGGTGGGACCGCTGCTCAGTCGCCTTGGCGCAGCCACGATTCTTGCCAACGATCAGCGCAACATCGTGCGCAGCGCGCCTCTGCTGCTCGCGATCACGCTCGACAAACAAGAATACCAGCCAGGCGAACTCAGCGGTCTCTACGCCGTCATCACTCTCGGCGCGGTGATCCAGACGCTGTGGCTGGTCACCACCGCCCTAGAGATGGGGATGCAGTTCATCAGCGTCATCCTCGAATCGCCGCCTCACGCAGCGCAACTTGTCGAGCTGTTGGGCGTGCCCGAGGATCAAGCGCTTGTTGCCATCTTCCGCATGGGCTACAGGGATCCCAATGCCCCACGCAACACCATTGACTGGACGAGCAATCAGCGCAAGCCCTTTCACGAGCTAGTGCACTACAACGCTTGGGGCACGCCAGCCCCTCAAACCTTGCGCGATGCTCCAAGCCTTCTTTGGCAAGACGCCGCACTGCCCGAACAGCCGTAGGGCAAAGCTCTAATCTGTCTTTTATGTGGACGTTCTAAGCTTTCTGCATGCGCACCAAAGAGCATATCTTAGTGATCGAAGACGACCCCGCCATTCGCGATTTGTTGCGCCGCGGGCTTACCTACGAGAACTACAAAGTAACAACTGCAAACGACGGCGCGAGTGGATTGGCTGCCGCACGCGACAACCCGCCTGATTTAGTGATCCTCGACTGGATGATGCCGGGGCTGGACGGTTTGGAGGTGTGCATGCGGCTGCGCGCTGCGAGCAACGTGCCCATCCTCATGCTCACAGCGAAGGACTCTGTGCCCGACCGTGTGCTCGGGTTGGAGAGCGGCGCGGACGATTACTTAGTGAAACCGTTCGCTTTCCCTGAGCTGCTGGCGCGCGTACACGCTTTGCTGCGCCGCACCCAGCCGAGCAGCAAACCCGAGATCCTCAAGTTTGCTGACTTGCAGCTCGACACTGGCACGCGCCTAGGCAAGCGCGGCGAGCGGCAATTCGAGCTCACTGCCAAAGAATACGACCTGCTGGAATACTTCATGCGCAACCCGCGCCAAGTGCTCACGCGCGAGCAGATCCTTGATCGCGTGTGGGGCTACGACTTCGGCGGCGAGAGCAACGTGCTCGAGGTGTATGTCCGCTACTTGCGCCAGAAGACGGAAGCCGGCGGCGAACCGCGCCTCATCCACACCGTGCGCAGCGTGGGCTACGTGTTGCGCGAGGAGTAAACGCCCAGCGCGCGCGTTTTGATGACCGCAGGAGCGCGCCCGCTTGCCCAAGCGAATAATCGCGCAGGGCTCATCGCGCTTTGTGTCGCGGTGGGTGTTGCTGTTGGCGCTGCTGGCGCATTCGTCAATCCGCTCCTGCTCCTCGGCGCTGTCGCTGGGTTGGGAGCGGCGCTGTGGGCGGTGCGGCGTGTGGAGCACGCGTTGCTGGCGCTGGTGATCGTGATCAGCTTAATGCCGCGCTTTGCACTGCCGCTGCGCTTGGGGTTTACGCCGACCTTCCTAGATCTAGCGCTCCTCGGCTTGATTCTTGCTTGGGCGTTCCAACAGCTCAAGCCACAGCCGCTGTTTCCGATCCCGCGCATTTCTATCGCCCTGCCGATCCTGTTGCTGGTCGCAGGCGCGGTGATCACCTTCATCCTCGGCTTGCCCAACGGCGCATTGACGCCGATGGTGTTGCGGCGCTTTGCCGAGTTGGTGCTCAGCTTGCTGAGCGTGCTGGTGCTAGCTGCGACGTTGCAGACGCTCAACGCGCAGCGCCAACTGGTGCAGTGGCTGATGCTCGCGGGCGCAGGCTCAGCGCTGATCGGCATTGTGCTCTACCTGTTGCCCGATGATCTTGCCATTCGCGCGCTCTCCGCGCTGCGTCCATTCGGCTACCCTTCTGGACCGGGTGTCTTGCGCTTCATCCGCGACGATCCCGCGCTCATGCAGCGTGCGACCGGGTTGTGGATAGACCCGAACGCCTTTGGTGGTTTCTTGCTCGTCGCCGGCGCGCTAGGTGTGCCTCACCTCTTTGCCCAAAAGCCCGTGCTTGCGCGAGGGTGGGTGCTCCTCTCGCTCCTCGCGATTGTCGTCGCGCTCGTGCTCACCGTGTCGCGCGGTGCCATGCTGAGCTTTGTCGTCGCTGTGCTGGCAATTGGCGTGCTTCGCTACCGGCGCCTGCTCTTCGTGCTCGCGCTTGCGCTCGTCTTTGTGCTGCTGCTCCCACACACGCGCGATCTGGTGACGCACTTCGTTGAGGGTTTTCAAGGGCGCGACCTCGCAACGCAGATGCGCTTTGGCGAGTACAAGGATGCGTTGCGCTTGATCGAGCGCTATCCTCTCTTCGGAGTTGGCTTCATCAGCACGCCGGACGTTGATCTCTACATCGGCGTCTCGTCCATGTATCTGCTCATCGCGCAGCAGATGGGTCTAGTAGGGCTGGCGTTATTCGCGGCGGTGATGCTGGTGCTCTTCGCAGGTTTCGCGCGCGCTTGGTGGCGCGCGCGCCACGATGAAGCTCACGCGCCGATCTTGCTCGGCGCGCATGGTGCTGTGCTCGGCATCTTGGTGAGTGGCGTCTTCGATCACTACTTTTTCAACATAGATTTCCACAATGCTGTCATGTTGTTCTGCTTAGTGCTTGCGTTGGCGGCAGCAAGCCAGCGCCTGGCTCAACCAACACTCTCTGCGCAGTGAACCAGAGATGCGCGTGTTGATCTACGACGCCAAGCCCTACGATCGTGAGACGCTCAACGCAGCGAACGGTGGTCGGCACACGCTCAAGTTCGTCACTGCCCAGCTCGATGAACAGACCACTGCGCTGGCGGCGGGCTTTCCAGCGATCAGCATCTTTGTTAACGACCGTGCCACCGCGCCTGTGCTGGAACAGCTTGCTGAACAGGGGGTGCGACTGGTGACGCTGCGCAGCACTGGCTTCAACAACGTCGATCTCGACGCCGCGCGGCGCTGCGGCATCGCGGTGATGCGCGTGGCGAATTACTCGCCTTACGCGGTGGCTGAATTCGCGCTGGCGCTGCTGCTGGCTGTGGTGCGCAAGGTGCACCGCGCCTACAATCGCGTGCGTGAAGGGAATTTCGCCCTCGACGGTTTGCAGGGCTTCGACCTGCATGGGAAGACGATCGGCATCGTCGGCACTGGGCGCATTGGCGCAGTATTCGCGCGCATCATGCACGGCTTCGGTGTGGTGTTGCTCGGCTATGATCAGCAGCCCAACCCCAGTTGCGAAGCGCTGGGCATGCGCTACGTGCCGTTGGAAGTGCTGCTCGAGCAGTCTGACGTCGTGAGCCTGCACGTGCCGCTCACCCCGAGCACTTATCACCTGATCAACGCGAACACGCTGGCGCGCATGAAGCCCGGCGCGGTGCTGGTGAACACCAGCCGCGGCGCGCTGGTCGACACCGAAGCGCTCATCGAGGCTTTGAAGTCTGGTCGCCTTGGAGCAGTGGCGCTAGACGTGTATGAGGAAGAGGAGGGTTTGTTCTTTCGCGATCGCTCCGAGCAGGTGATCACGGACGACGTGTTCGCGCGATTGCTCACTTTCCCGAACGTGCTCGTGACTGGTCATCAGGCGTTTTTCACGCGCGAGGCGCTCGCGCAGATCGCCGAGGCCACCATTCGCAACCTTGACGATTTTGAAGCGGGGCGTGTCAACGAGAACACGCTCGTGCCCCCGCCGAGTGCTGCGTGACGCTCGAGCACGAGGTAAGCCCGCCGCGTTGAAGCGCCGAACCTCAAATTTGCCATCCCTGCCGACTGTGCTGCACTAACACGCTTGACGCTCGCCGATTCACTCACCGCTTGCACTTTTTTGCACAAACTAGCCCTATAATCTCGCACACTATGTCAGCTCGCAACAAGGTTGGGGTCTATGTGGACTCCTCAAATATTGCGATGAACGGCGGCTATGGGATGCAATACGACGTGCTGCGCGAGTTCGCTTGCCGAGATGGTGCAGAAGCAGTGCGCCTCCATGCCTACGTCGCCTACGATGCGGAACGCGCAAAAGAGGACCCCGCCTATGCAGAAGGGCAGCAAAACTTTCATGCGTCTCTGCGCGACTTCGGCTTCAAAGTTATTCAAAAGCTGGTGAAGCGGTTTACAGACCCGAACACAGGTGAGCAAGTGACGAAGTCGAACAGCGACCTCGACATGGCAGTGGACATGCTGCTCCACGCCGATCGCCTGGATCGCATCGTGTTGGTGACCGGCGACGGTGACTTCGTGCGCGTCGTGCGCGCGCTCCAGGAGCGCGGCTGCCGTGTCGAGCTTGTGGCGTTTGACAACGTCTCCAGCGAGCTGCGCCGCGAGGTTGACCTCTTTGTTTCCGGCTACCTCATCCCGAACTTGCTTCCAGTGAAGACCCTGCTGCGCAATGCGCCAGCGTGGGGGGACATGGGGTCGCGGGTGCGCGGCGTCTGCTACTACCACCGTCAGCCAGAGGGCTATGGCTTCATGCGCTTCCTCAAGCGCATTGACAACAACTTGTGGATCTCCGATACGCGACGCCCAGAGTCGCCCTACGACACCGCCTACTTCCACGATTCTTACTTTGCTGACCCGGTTGATCCCTCCGAACTGCCCAACCGAGACATCATCTTCGAGTTCGACCTCTACAAGAGCATGCGTGGCGAAGGATGGGAGGCCCGCAACATTAAGGTCGTCACGCGGCTGTGATCGGCGCGCGCAGGCGAGGCTTCCATGCAGCCCAGCAATCTGCTGCGCCTCGACTACTGGCTCGACTTTGCGGCTGCCCAGCGCCCGCTGAGCGGTTGGACGCTCGCGTTGGCCGCGTTGGCGACGGTGTTGGGCGCGGGGCTTCTGCTCGCTGCACGTCGTGGCAGCCTGGCGCCGAGCCTTGGCGTGCCATTGGGGATCGGCGGGTTGATCGCTGGCATTGTCACGCTGGCGCGGTGGTTGGGCGTGCCGCTGCTTGGATCGCGCCTCGGCTGGCTGATCGCAGCTGGGCTTGCCGTCATGCCTGCGCTGGCGCGTTGGGTTGCGCAAGCAGCGCGCAGCGGCGTCTTCAAAGATGCCTGGCTCGTGCTCGGATTTGCGCCGCCTAGGGGTGAGTGGTCACGCTGGGTTGCGTTGGGATGGGTGAGCCTTCACGCGCTCGGCATTGCATTTGTGCTCGCAAATGCGCGATTGCCCATCATGCTTGCCCCTTTGCTGCTCGGCTGCTTCGCGTTGCCTTGGGCAGCTTGCGCGCTCGGCGCGCATTGGCGCCGCGTGCGTTGTGCAGCGCGAGTCACAGCCTCTCTGGCGCCGCTGGTGTGGGCATACGGCGCCACACTGCTCAGTGGTCTGGGCATGCGCATAGAGGGTGTGTTCAACGGTGTGCTCTCGCCATTGTTAACCCTAATCGTCGCCTCCGCGTTGGCTTGGGTCGCGGGGTGGTGGCTTGCTGCGCAGCAGTTTTGGGGCGAGCGCGCGGACGAGCGTTTTGTGGGTTGGAGCGCCGCCGTGCTGTTGATCGGCGCGCTGAGTTGGTCGGCGTGGACGGCTGCGACGTTGCGCACGCACGGCGTGAGCGGCAGCGACCCGTACGCCTATGTGCAGATGGGCGTTGACCTTGTCACGCGCGGCACGCTGCTCCACGTTTTCCCGCTGGCTGAGCTTGCCTATGCGCTCGACATCCCAGTGCATCCAGTCGTGCATGTCGGGTATCGCCTGCCCGACGCGAGCACCTTGGAGGCGCCGACTGTGTGGCCGCCGGGGTTTGCTGCGCTCACGGGCTTGGCGTTCATGCTCGGCGGTGAGCATGGCGTGTACTTCTTGAACCCAGCGCTCAACCTCTTGAGCGTGCTCACCGTGTTTTGGTGGGCTTGGCGCACGCACAGCGTCGATCCTGTGCGCAGGGCAAGCCTAGCGGCGCTCACTGCTTTCATCACCGCCACCTCCTACCAGCAAATCGAGTGGCAGATGGTGCCGATGGCGGATATCGCTGCGCAGTGGCTCACTGTGCTCGGCTTAGGGTCGGCGCTCGTTGCCGAGCGCTCGATGGCGCGCGCTGTGCTCAGCGGCATATGCCTTGGCGCGGCTTTCGGCGTGCGCTACACCCAAGTGTTGGCAGCGCCTGCGTTCGCGCTTGCGCTGCTTCTGCCGACCTCAGGCGCGCTGCACTTCAGCGCGCAGCGCTTCAGGCTTGTGCTGGGCTGCGCCGTGGGCGCTTGGCTCGCTGCCGCACCCACGCTTGCGTATCACGCTCTGACGTTTGGTCATCCGTTTGCCGTCGGCTCCGAGGAGTGGCAACACTTCTCGCTTGCGCAGGCGCCAGCGACGCTCGCGCGGCTGCTCACAGCGCTCGGGCATTACCGTGAATTTGGCCTGCTCGCGCCGCTGATGCTTGTTGGAGCAGCGGCTGTTTGGCGCAGAGAGCGCCGTCTGGGTATCGTCGTTGCGACGCTCATCTTTGCGCTGCTTGGTTTCCACGCGCTGTACACCTACGTGCGCCCGCGCGACGTGCTGTTCTTGTTCCCCTTCTTCGCGTGGTTGGTTGCGTTTGGCGTCGTGGAGAGCACGGCATGGTTGATTAACCAACGCGCTCGGCTCTGGCGCCTCGTGGCACCGACGATGATTTGGGCGCTGAGCATGCTCTTTGTGCTGCGCAGCATGGAAACGCTGGCATTGCCTGTGACGCGCGGCTTCGCTGGCTTCGGGCACTTGAACGCTGTGCAGCGCGCTGCGTTCGATGCGCTGCAACGGCAAACATCTCCTGCAGCGGTTATCGGCAGCACGTTGAACACGGGCGCGGTGGAGCTCCATGCGAATCGCTTGGCGTTTCGACCTGCTGAATGGTCACCAGCAGCGCTGTTGCGCTTCGTTGAAGCGCTTCATGCTCGTGGGCATGCCGTCTACATCCTTGATGACGGCGAGGCGCAACGTGCCGTCCTGCAAACCTTGAGCCGACACCACTCGCTGCGGCGCGCAGGCGAGCTGGACTTGCCCTACTACGATGCCGTCGGCGGCGGCTCGCGGGCAAAGCGTGTAGCGCTCTACGTTGTGGAGCGAGAACCTGCGCGATGAGATGCTGCAGTATCCTTGCATGTCGAACCCTCTGGTCTCTCTGCTAGCGGCGACGCCCGGTCAAGAGTGTGATAGGTCCGATGGCAAGCATGTAAGACAGCCCAAGGAAGATCATTGCGCTGAGCAAGGCGACCAGCCAGCGATCTTGCTCTGGGGCAGCACTAGACTGCGCCTGCATGTCTCG
>JANWUW010000007.1 GCA_025057935.1 Thermoflexales bacterium | reverse complement strand
GGCGCGCTGCTCAACCGCGCGTCACAAGGGCAGTACCCCCCTGGCTCGACGTTCAAGATCGTCACCCTCGCTGCTGCACTGGAGGAGGGCATTGCCCAGCCAGAAACGCGCTTCTTCGACCCCGGTTACTGGGAGGGCTTTGGCAGTCGGTTCCGGCAGTGGTGCTGGTTGCGCAGCGGTCATGGGCGCATTTCGCTGCGCGATGGGTTGGCAGCTTCATGCAATGTGGTGTTTTACGAACTAGGGAGGCAGCTCAACGCGCGCGCGGAGGACGCGCTCAGCCGCTACGCGCGCGCGTTCGGCTTCGGTCAGCCAACGGGCATAGAGCTTGAAGAGGAAGCAGGCTTAGTGCCCGATCCGACGTGGAAGCAGCGGGCGCTGGGCGAGCGCTGGGTCGGCGGCGATGCGGTCAACCTGGCGATAGGGCAGGGAGCACTGCTAGCGACGCCACTGCAAGTGGCGCGCATGACGGCTGCAGTGGCGAACGGCGGAATGTTGGTGCGCCCGCGCTTGGTAAGCGCTGCGCTGCCTGAACGTGTTCCGCTTCCGCTGCGCCCAGAGACTCTGCGTGCCATCCAAGATGCCATGCTTGGCGTGACGACCAGCCCACGTTACGGCACGGCGTTCGCCGCCTTCCGCGGTTTTGATTACTGCGAGCGTCAGCAGCAATGGGTGCGCTGTGCCGAACTGCCAGCGCACCAACGCGCCACACTGCGCCGTTTGCGCGTCGCGGGCAAGACAGGCACCGCGCAGGCGTCGCTGGGGCGGAAACCTTTCGCCTGGTTCACTGGCTACGCGCCTGCAGATGACCCGCAAGTGGTGGTGACGGTGCTGCTCGAGAACGCAGGTGAAGGGTCAGCAGAGGCTGCGCCGTTGGCGCGCGCTGTGCTAGAAGCATACTTCGGCGCGGAGGGTGGGCGCTAGAATCAGTTTACGGGATGGCCAATGGCGAGTTGCGCACAGGCTTGGTGATCAAAGCGCAGAGCGGTTTTTTCACCGTTCACTGCGATGACGGCGCCCGTTTCGTGTGCGCTGCAGCTGGGCGGCTGAAGAAGGGGAGATACGAAGAGGACGCGCTCGCGGTCGGCGACCGCGTCACCGTTGAGCCGATCCCGGTCAAGGGCGGCGTCAATGGGCGCATCGTTGCGGTTGCGCCGCGCGGCCGCACGCTCTCGCGCATTGACCCGATTTACAGCGCGCGCGGCAAGCCAAGCGCCCAAGCCATTCGCCAGGTGTTAGTAGCCAATGTTGACCTTGCTGTGTTCGTGTTTGCTTGTGCTGAGCCGGAGTTTCGCCCGCGCATGCTGGATCGCTACCTCGTCGGCGCGGAAGCGCAAAACCTGACTGCGTTGATCGTGGCAAGCAAAGTGGATCTGGTTGGCGAGGAGCAAGCGCGCGCCCTCTTTGCTGTGTATGAGCGCATTGGCTACGAAGTGGTTTACACCTCGATCTTCCCAGAGCACCCTGCGCACGCCGGCATCGCTCAACTGCGCGAGCGCTTGCACGGCAAGATCAGCGTGCTCACGGGCAAGAGCGGCGTGGGCAAGAGCAGCTTGCTCAACGCGCTTAAGCCCGGGCTGGACAAAGAGGTTGGTCGCATTAGCGAAGCGATCAAGAAGGGCCGCCATACGACTGTGGTGCCAGAGCTGGTGCAGCTCGACGATCGAAGCTGGATTGCTGACACGCCTGGGCTGCGCGGCTATGCCGTCTGGGATGTGGAGCCGGAGGAGCTAGACGGCTACTATCGCGAGATCGCGCCTTTTGTGAGCCAATGCGCGTTCTCCGATTGCACGCACATCCACGAGCCGGGGTGCGCCGTGCTCCGCGCTGTGGCTGAGGGGTTAATCGCGCGCGAGCGCTACGAGTCCTACGTGCGCCTGCGTGAAGAACTCATGGCGATGCGCCCGTGGTGAGCGCCTCTTCATCAGGCCTCGATGATCTGCACGACTCGATACCCGAGGCGCTGCAAGCCGGCGATGGCTTCTTGTTCCGCAGCGATCAGCTCATTGCGGATGAGGGCGAGGTCGCGCCCGCCCATTGAGAACACCACCATCAGCCGCGGTGGTCCATCGCCCGTGCGTTGCCCGCGCGATTTCACGTACACCAGCGGGTGATGCTGTTGCACTTCGCGCAGCAACTCGGCGACGCGCGATTCGTCGCCCTTGTCGAGCACCAAGGCATGCTCCATGTAGGCGCCGCTGCCGATGGTCTGCGCGAGAATTGGCTGCAGCGAGGTGTTGAAGATCGCTTTCATCTCAGCGGGCACGCCGGGCAGCGCGACGATAGTGGTGATGCCGTCGGGGTGTGCGGAAGGCGCGTCCAGCGCCATGCCCGGCGCCGCGCCTTCAGGATTGCGCAGCGGCTTGCCGCCCACTGGAAACAGCGCCATCTTGCGGCGCGCCGCGTTGAGCTCCGCCGAGAAGTTGGGGCGAACGCTGGCGAGGTAGGCATAGCGCTGGCGCACCATCTCCAGCGCCTCAGGATCTTCGCGCAGCTCGAGGTTCAGGGCGCGAGCGATCGCGCGCAGGGTGAGGTCGTCTTCAGTGGGACCAAGCCCGCCTGTAGTGATGATCAGCCGCGGGCCGCGGCGCAGCGCGGCGAGCAGCTCTTCAGCGATGTGGTCGTAGTCATCGCGGATGATCGCCGCGCGGTTCACGCGCGCGCCGAGCGTCGTCACGCTGCGAATGAGCCAATACGTGTTGGTGTCCTGCACTTGCCCAACAAGCAGCTCGTTGCCGATGGCGAAGATCTCAACCGTGCGCAGATCGCTGTTCAGCATCAGCGCGATTGTACGGGGAGCGAGCCGCAGCGTACACTTGGCGCGGCATGAAGCTCGCGCCTTCGATCTACACTGCAGACTTCGCACGACTCGGTGAGCAAATCCGCGAAGCAGAACAAGCGGGCGTTGACTGGATGCACCTTGATGTGATGGACGGTCACTTCGTGCCGAACATCACGTTTGGCGCGCTGGTGTGTGCCGCTGTGCGGCGCAGCACTAATTTGCCCTGCGAAGCGCACCTCATGGTGCAAGACCCCGACCGGTTCCTAGCGGATTTCCAACGCGCGGGCATGCAGCGCGTGATCGTGCACGTCGAGGCGTGTCCCCATCTCTACGCCACCATCCAAAACATCCGTAAGCTTGGCATGCAGGCGGGAGTGGCGTTGAACCCCCTCACGCCGCTCAGCGCCGTAGAGGAAGCGCTGCCGCTTGTGGACTTGGTGTTGGTGATGACGGTCGAGCCCGGCTTTGGCGGGCAGGCTTACATCTCGCACTCCACGCAGCGCGTTCAACGCATGCGCGCGATGCTCGACCGCCTTGGCGTGTCCGCCGAACTCGAAGTGGACGGCGGCATCAGCGCTGAGACGATCCGGCTGGTGCGTGACGCAGGAGCAACCATTGCTGTCGTGGGCTCGGCGGTGTACTCGCCACATCACACCGTCGCCGAAGGTGTGCGACGTCTACGTGAGGCGCTCGCGGCTCAGACGTAGCCTTGATTGCGCATCGTCTGCGCGCCTGCTTTGTGATAGAATGCTCAAGCGATGTGACTGCGGTTAACACCCAGTCACATCATCTGTTAAATTCCAATGAGCGATTTTCTTCCGATCCTCGTGCTGCTGCTGTTCTCCGTGGGCTTGGTGTCGCTGGTGCTGGTGATCTCGGTGCTTTTTGGTCCGCGGCGCCGCTCGCGCAACGAGATCAAGCTTCAGCCCTACGAGAGCGGCATGCGCCCAATCGGTCCTGCCCAGCGACGGCTGCCCGTGCGCTTTTACTTAATAGCTGTGTTGTTCATCTTGTTCGACATCGAGGTGATCTTCTTCTTCCCGTGGGCAGTGGCGTTCCGCGAGCTGGGTTGGTCTGGGCTGGCCGCCATGTTGCTGTTCGTCGCCATTCTCGAGGCAGGGCATCTCTGGCTGTGGCGGCGCGGCGCGCTGGAGTGGGAGAAGATGGATAAGTCCTGAGGTGCTGGTATGGGATTAGAGCAGAAGCTTGGTGATCTGGGCATCGTCACCACGACGCTCGAGCGAGCAGTGGGATGGGCGCGCACGCGCGCGATGTGGCCGCTGTTGTTCGGCTTAGCTTGCTGCGCCATTGAGATGATGAGCACGCAGGCTTCGCGCTACGACCTCTCGCGCTTCGGCATGGAGCTGATGCGCGCCAGCCCTCGCCAAAGCGATCTCATGATCGTCGCGGGGCGCGTCAGCCGCAAAATGGCGCCGGTGCTGCGCCAGCTTTACGACCAAATGCCCGACCCCAAGTGGGTGATCGCCATGGGCGATTGCGCTTCGTGCGGCGGTGTGTTCAACAACTACGCGATCGTGCAGGGCGTGGACGAGATCGTGCCCGTGGATGTGTACGTCGCCGGGTGTCCGCCGCGTCCGGAGACGCTGATCGACGGGATCATGAAGCTGCACGAGAAAGTGCGCCAAGAGCCGCTGAAGAAGTGGCAGTGACTCTGACCTGAGGAGTGCGATGGAGAACGCCCTTGTTGAACAACTGAAGACGGCGCTCGAGCTTGGCGACGTGCAGGCTACAGCGTTCCGCGACGAGCTGACGCTGATCGTGCCGCGCGAGCGCATCCTCGACGTGCTCGCTTATCTGCGCGATCAGCACCACTTCGAGATGCTCACCGACGAGACCTGCGTGGACTACTACCCGCGCGAGCCGCGCTTTGGGATTCTGTATCAGCTCAACTCGCTCTCGCGCAACGTGCGCGTGCGCGTCAAGGTGATGCTGAGCGAGCATGACCCGCGCATTCCCTCTGCTGTGCCGATATATCGCAACGCGAATTGGCTGGAGCGCGAGATCTACGACCTGTTCGGGATCATCTTCGAGGGTCACCCCGACTTGCGCCGCTTGCTGCTGCCCGCCGACTTCCAAGGTCACCCGCTGCGCAAAGAGTTCCCCGCCACCGTTGAGGAGAACGCCTTCACCTTCAACCGCGCGCGCATCGACGCGCAGAAGCCTTACGCAACCGAGTGAACCAAGGCATGCTCACCCAAACGCCGACCCCTGTGAACGAAGAAGCGCTCAAGGTGCGCGTTGAAGACGTGCAACTTGACATCACCTTCGAGCAGCTCAAGCGCTTGGTCAGCCCGCGCGCGCTGACCGGCGAGACCATGCTCATGAACATGGGTCCGCAACACCCCAGCACACATGGCGTGTTGCGCTTGCTGCTCGAGCTCGACGGTGAGACCATCGTCAATTGCATCCCCGACATCGGCTACCTGCACACCGGCATCGAGAAGACCGCCGAGAGCAAGACCTATCTTAAAGTCATCCCGCTCACCGATCGCACCGACTACCTTGCGCCGATGAGCAACAACATGGCGTTTTGCGGCGCAGTCGAGAAGCTCGTCGGCATCGAGGTGCCGTTGCGCGCCCAGTACTTGCGCGTGATCTTGCTGGAGCTGACGCGCATGAACAGCCACTTGGTGTGGCTCGGCACGCACGCGCTGGACATCGGCGCGATGAGCGTGTTCCTCTACTGCATGCGCGAGCGCGAGATGATTTTGGACATCTACGAGGCAGTGAGCGGCGCGCGCATGATGAGCAGCTACATCCGCCCCGGCGGCTTGTGGCGCGATGTGCCCACGGTGTTCTTCGATCTCGTGCGCCGTGTGCTCGACGTGTTCCCCAAGCGGTTGATTGAATACGAGAAACTGCTCACCAAAAACCCGATGTGGAAAGACCGCACCGTAGGCATCGGCAAGATCAGCGCTCAGGACGCCATCGCGTGGGGCATGACGGGACCTTGCCTGCGCGCCACTGGCGTGAAGTACGACGTGCGCAAGGCGTACCCGTATTCCTCCTACGATCACTTTGACTTCGACATCCCCACTGGCACCAACGGCGATGTCTTCGATCGCTACAAGTGCCGCATGGAGGAGTTCAACCAGTCGCTCAAGATCATCCGCCAGGCGCTTGATCGCCTGCCGCCGGGTCCGGTCATGACCAGCGACCGCAAAGTAGCGCCGCCGCCCAAGCACGAGATCGCCTACTCGATGGAGTCGTTGATCCACCACTTCAAGCTCTGGACAGAGGGCTTCAAAGCGCCAGAGGGCGAGGTTTACTTCGCCGTGGAGAGCGGCAAGGGCGAGTACGGCGTGTTGCTCAGCGGCGATGGCTCCTCTAAGCCGCGCCGCGTGCACTTCCGGGCGCCCTCGTTCCACAACCTGCAGCCCATCAACGAGCTGGCGCGCGGGCACCTTCTGGCAGACTTGGTGGCGATCATCGGCTCAATTGACATTGTGCTTGGCGATGTGGATCGCTGAGCGACGTTGCTAAGGAGCGCACACATGTTGCGAGAAAAGCGCGCCGACGAAATCAAAGCCATTCTTGCGAAGTATCCACCCGATCGCAAGCGCAGCGCAGTCATGCCGCTGCTTTACTTGGCGCAGGAAGAATACGGCTACTGCAGCCCCGAAGCCATGCGCGAAGTAGCCGAGATCCTCAATCTCGACCCGACTGAGGTGAAAAGCATTGTTGGGTTCTACACAATGTTTTTCGAGCACCCAGTCGGCAAGTACGTGATCGACGTGTGCGACGATCTGCCTTGTGCATTGCGCGGCGCTGACAAGTTCGTCACACACTGCGAGAGAAAGCTGGGCGTGCGCGCTGGGCAGACAACGCCCGACGGCAAGTTCACGCTGCGCACAGTGATGTGCATTGCAGCATGTGACCGCGCGCCCGTAATCCAAGTCAACCGCGTCTACCACTACGACATGACGGAAGCGAGCTTCGACCAGCTGGTGGACGCACTGGCGCGCGAGGATGGCGCGGAGCACGTGAACCCGCGCGAGGAGTGATGCGCAATGGGCTTGACCTTTGTCGAGGGCGTCGTCACGGGACCAAGCGGGAAGCAGGCGCGCGTGAATTTTCTGGTGGACAGCGGCGCAACATACACCTTGCTCCCACATGCTGTGTGGCGAGCGCTCGAGTTGCAACCCAAGCGTGAGATGACCTTCACGCTCGCTGACGGCACGCAGATCAAACGCGCAGTCTCCGAGGCACACATCGCGCTTGCAGGCGCCGAGGGCACAACGCCTGTGATCCTCGGCGAGCCAGGCGACGAGGCGCTGCTCGGCGTGGTCACGCTTGAAGTGCTCGGCTTCGTACTCGATCCTTTCAAGCGCACGTTGCAGCCTATTCGGGCGATGTTGGCGTAGCGTCGTGTGATTTGGTTTGAGGCGCTGGAACAAGGAGGTTAGCGGACAATCATGGGCGGCTACTACGGTTCGAAGAACAAGACGATGGAGCAGCATGTGCTGCTGCGTGACGTGGATGTGCCGAACATTCGCGAGATTGACGTTTACCTCGCGCATGATGGCTATGCCGCGTGGAAGAAAGCGCTGAGCTCCATGAAGCCTGAAGAAGTGATCGCTGTTGTGAAAGACAGCGGCTTGCGCGGACGCGGCGGCGCAGGCTTTCCCACGGGCGTGAAGTGGAGCTTCATCCCGAAGGACGTGTTCCCGCGCTACGTAGTCGTCAATGGCGACGAAAGCGAAGCCGGCACGTTCAAAGACCACCAGATCATCGACGGCAATCCACACCAGCTCATCGAAGGCATTCTGCTCACCTGCTACGCTGTGCAAGCCAACGTCGCCTACGTGTACTTGCGCGGTGAGTTTTACGAGCCGGCGCGGACGCTTCAGAAGGCGATTGATGAAGCCTACGCGCGCGGCTTCATTGGCAAAAACGTGCTCGGCAGCGGTTTCAACGTGGACATCTACATCCATCTCGGCGCTGGCGCGTATATCTGTGGCGAGGAAACGGCGTTGCTTTCCTCGCTTGAAGGGCAACTGGGGCAGCCGCGCTTGCGCCCGCCGTTTCCCGCGGTGCAAGGGCTGTACGCGAAGCCGACGGTGATCAACAATGTCGAGACGCTTGCCAACGTGCCCCCCATCGTGCTCCATGGCGCGCAGTGGTATCGCCAGTTCGGCACAGAGAAAAGCCCAGGCACCAAAATCTTTTGCGTGAGCGGTCGTGTGAAGCGCCCTGGCAACTACGAGCTGCCGCTTGGCAAATACACCATCCGTGAGCTAATTGAGATGGCAGGCGGCACGATAGATGACCGCCCCGTGAAGGGGGTGTTGCCAGCAGGCTCCTCAGCGCCGATACTGCCCGCGAGCGCGCTGGATACAAAGCTCGACTACGAGAGCCTACAAGCCGCCGGCTCGATCCTCGGCTCGGCGTCGTTCGTGATCCTCGACGATACGGTGAACATCGTGTGGGCGGCGCGGAAAATGGTGCGCTTCTTCAAGCACGAGAGCTGCGGCAAGTGCACGCCGTGCCGCGAGGGCACGTATTGGGGGCTACGGCTTTACGACAAGATCCTCAGCGGCTACGGCACGCGCGAGGACATAGACATGATCGCCGAGGTCGCCTCGCAAATGTCCGGCAAGTGTTTCTGCTTGCTCGGCGAGTTCGCCACCTCGCCCATGCTGAGCACAATCAAGCACTTCCGCGATGAGTATGAGGCGTTTGTCGCCGCGCACCAAGGCGGACGCCGCAACGGCTACGACGATGAACTGATTCGCGAAGGTGTGATTGACGAGGCAGGCAATTTGATCATCGGCTACGTCGGGCAGAAGACAGCACATCATCTTTGAAACCCAAGGCTGAGGACTAAAGCAGATGACACGCTTAGTTGCGCTGATCGCCAGCTTGAGTGTGCTTGGCGTCGGGATTGTTGCGGCTCCCACCGCGCAAGCTGCTGAGCTGCCAGTGACGCCCATCGCTAAGCTCGCCGCTATCGAGAAGGGCAAACTTGTGGCGATCCAAGGCACCCTAGTGCGCGAGACCACTTTCAAGAGCGGCGTGCGTTACGTGGTGCAAGACGAGACGGGCAAGGCAACCTTGGTGTTGTTCGACCGCGTGCTCAGCCGCATCGAGCCGCGCGATCATCTCGGCGAAGGCGCAGTAGTGCGCGCAGTGGGCAAGCTGGATTTCTACCGCAAGGAAGTCCAAGTGGTGCCGCGCCGCGCGCAAGACGTGCGCATCCTTCAGCCAGCACCAGTAGCAGAGCCGCGCGCCATTGGCACGCTCACCCTAGACGACAAGGGGAAGCGTGTGCGCATCGCTGGTCGTGTGCTTGAGGCGCGCAACTATAGCAACGGCTTCCGCTTCATGCTCGCAGACGAGAGCGGCAGCGTGACGCTGACGATCCCCGAGAAGGTGTATGACGACCTTGCAGAGCCGGCAGCGTTGAACGTTGGCGCTGTGCTCACTGTGACCGGCAAGGTGGACTCTATCGGCAAGGATGTGGAGATCATCCTGACGGCAGCGAACGGATTGCGCGTCGCTCAACCTGCGCCCTCACAGCGAGAGGTGCGCACATACGCGCTCGGCGGCATGAGCGGCAATGACCACAACGCGCTGGTGCGCGTGCGCGGTGAGGTGTACTCTGTTGAGCCGTTTGACGATGGCGTGCTGGTGTTGATCCAAGACGGCACCGGCGCGCAGTTCTTGCGCTTGTGGCGCGCGGTTGCTGAGCGCGTGAGTGTTCAACCCGGGCAAACTGTCGAGGTGATCGGTCGCGTGCGTGCGCAACGACGGCGCGGCATCTTCATTGAGCCAGCGCTTCCGCACGATGTGATCGTTGTCGTTCAAAGCGTCGCCACGCCGACGCCTGCTTCGCCTTAAAACGCGTCATGTCTGAGGTAGTAAATCTCACTATTGACGGCATTCAAGTTTGCGTGCCCAAAGGCACGCTGGTTGTGGATGCAGCCAAGCGTGTTGGCATTGACATTCCCGTGTTCTGCTACCACCCCAAGCTCAAGCCAGTGGGCATGTGTCGCATGTGCTTGGTGGATATCGGCACGCCGAAGATCGATCCAGCCACACGCCAGGTTGTGCGCGATGAGCAAGGCAATCCTGTGATCGTCTTTAGTCCTAAGCTCACCACCGCGTGCACTACGCCCGTGAGCGAAGGGATGGTAGTGCGCACGGCAACTGAGCAGGTGCGCGCCGCGCGCGAGGACGTGCTGGAGTTCCTACTCACTTCGCACCCGCTCGATTGCCCCGTTTGCGACAAAGGCGGCGAGTGCCCGCTGCAAAACCTCACTATGGCGCACGGACCAGCCGTTAGCCGCTTCGAGTACGACCTCAAGTTTCACAACGACAAGCACGTCCCGCTCGGGGATCTCATCTACCTTGATCGCGAGCGGTGCATCCAATGCGGGCGATGCGTGCGCTTCCAAGCCGAGATTGCCGACGATCCTGTGCTGCAGTTCCACGATCGCGGGCGCGGCATGGAGATCGTCACGTTCAGCGATCCGCCGTTCGATTCCTACTTCGGCGGCAACACGACTGACATCTGCCCTGTCGGCGCGCTGACCACCGCTGATTTCCGCTTCAAGGCGCGACCTTGGGAGCTAAGTGCGACGCCCAGCATATGCACTCACTGTGCCGTTGGCTGCAACCTTGTCTTGAACACGCGCTTGGAGACAAAGACAGGCGGCTACGAGATCAAGCGCGTCATGCCACGCCAAAATGAGCGCGTCAACGAGATTTGGATCTGCGACAAAGGGCGCTACGTGCATCACTTCACGCGCGCAGAGGATCGCTTGCGCTATCCGCTTGTGCGCCAGAATGGCATGCTGATCGAGACCACCTGGGAGCAAGCGCTGCGCATCGCAGCGGAGCGCCTAGAGCGTCCTTCAGCGATCCTCGTTGGCGACCGCATCGCCAACGAAGACGCGTTTCTCATCGCACAGTTCGCCAAAGCTCTCGGCGCTGCGCTGGAGCAGCGCCCCGCGTTGCCTGCGCATTACGCTGATGTCGCGCGCGCAGTCGGCGTGGGCGAAGCGACTGACTTTCAGCTGCTCGGCGCAGGAGACGTGATCGTGGTGGTCAATGGCGATGTGGAGGAGGAAGCCCCAGTTTGGTTCTTGCATTTGCGCCAAGCGGTTGTCGATCGTGGGGCAAAGTTGATCGTGGCGCACTACCGCAGCACCAAGATGCACCGTTACGCTGCGGCGATTCACCGCTATGATCCCGGAGGCGCAGCCCTGTGGGCGGCATCGCAAAGCGCTGACTTGATTCGCGGCGCGCGCAATGCAGTCATCGTCTTCGGCGATGAGCATCTTGACGGCGCGTCGGCGCGCGCCTTGGCGCAGACCCTGGCGAACTGGCTGATTGAGGGCGGCTTTGCGGGCAAGCCGAACAGCGGCTTATTGCCGCTGTACCCGCACGCGAACACTCAAGGCGTGTTCGACATGCTCGAAAGCGCGGCGCGCCCCGCGCATGAGGTCACCGAGACGCTTTGGCTGATTGGCGTGGGCGCTGACGAGCCAACGCCGCGCGCAAATTTCGTGATCGTGCAAGACATCCTGTTCACAGCGCGCGCGCAGCATGCTGATCTCGTTCTGCCTGCGCTTAGCTTCGCCGAGCGCGAGGGTAGTTTCACGAGCGGCGACCGCCGCGTGCAGCGTTTCTACCGCGCCTTGCCGCCGATCGGCGAGGCAAAGCCGGATTGGTGGATCGTGCAGGAGATCGCGCGGCGCTTCGGGTTGTCCTGGCGCTATGAAAGCGCAGCGCACATCTTTGCGGCGATCGCCCAGCACGTGTCGCGATACGCCGAACTCTCTTACGAGCGCATCAGCCGCGTTGAGCCGCAATGGCCGCCCATGGGGCGCGATGACCTCTACTACGGCGGCACGGTGTATGACAACGCGGGCGGGCTTGGCGTGCGCTACCCAGCCGATGCCGAGCGATCAGCGCTTGCGCCCTACGAAGTGCGTGTGCCTCAGCCAACGCTCGAGAGCTTCGATCGTCGTCCGCGCCTGCTGTACCGTGACGGCGAGTTGATTCGTCGCAGCGCTGTGCTGCGCGCGCATATCGTCGCCGAAACTGTTGTCGCGTGAGTGAAGCGCCATGCCAGTCCTGCTTGAGGTCTCCTTGAAGTCCGCGGCGCTGCTCTTTGTGCTCTTAACGGGCTTCGCCTACTTGTCCCTGTTGGAGCGCAAATTCATCGCGCGCCTGCAAGCGCGCATCGGCCCGAATCGCGCTGGGCCGTTTGGGTTGCTTCAGCCAGCCGCTGACGGCTTGAAGCTCATCTTCAAGGAAAGCGTCACGCCGAAGGGGGTGGATAAGCCGATTTACTTTCTTGCCCCTGCGCTCGTCGCGGTGCCGGCGCTGATGTTGTTCGCGGTGATCCCAATCGGCAAGGGCGAGACGTTCCAATTGGCAAGCCGGCTCAACGTCGGCGCGCTATATGTCGTGGGCATGATGAGCTTGGCAGTGTACGGCGTGGCGCTGGCGGGGTGGGCGAGCAACAACAAGTATGCGGTGCTGGGCGGCTTGCGCGCAGCGGCGCAGATGATCGCCTACGAGTTGGGCATGGGCTTGTCGGTTGCGGCGGTGGTGCTCATGGCGTCTTCGGCGAGTTTGGCGGACATTGTCGCCGCGCAGTATCCCGAGCAGTATGGGGGCATCTTGGGTTGGTTCTTGTTCCGGCAGCCGGTCGCAGCGGCGATCTTTGTCGTGGCTGCGTTCGCGGAGGTCGCGCGCGCGCCGTTTGACCTCGTGGAAGCCGAGCAAGAGTTGACCGCTGGCTTCATGACCGAATACGGCGGCATGAAGTTCGCGTTGTTCTTCATGGGCGAATACGTCAAGATGATCGCCGTGAGCGCACTGTTCACTACGTTTTTCCTAGGCGGATGGAGCGGTCCTTTCGTGAATGAGTTGCCGATCCTGTCGGTGGTTTACTTCACGGCGAAGGTGGTGGTGTGTCTGCTAGCGTTCATTTGGGTGCGCGCCACGCTGCCGCGCGTGCGCTACGACCGGCTGATGGACATGGGCTGGAAGGTGCTGTTCCCAGTGGCGCTTGCGAATGTGCTGGTCACAGCCGTGCTGGTCGCGATGGGCGTGCCCGGCTACCGGCTGTGAAGTGAAGACGGAGCGATCTGCGATGCGAAACTTCCTGGAGTATCTCTCCCAAATTCCAATCGGGCTGGCGACGGTGTTCAAGACGCTGTTCGAGAAGCCCGTGACCATTCAGTATCCTGAAGAGAAGAAGCCGATGAGCCCGCGCTTCCGCGGGCGACATCAGCTCAAGCGCTACGAAGACGGGCTGGAGCGCTGCATTGGCTGCGCGCTTTGCGCGGCGGCATGTCCGGCAGACGCAATCTACGTTGAGGCGGCGGAGAACACCAACGCGGAGCGTTACTCGCCCGGCGAGCGCTACGCAAAGGTGTACGAGATCAACATGCTGCGCTGCATCTTCTGCGGTTACTGCGAAGATGCGTGCCCGACGAATGCCATCGTGTTAGAGCCAATCGAGTTCCCGACGGGCTACACGCGCGAGAGCTTGATCTACACCAAATCCATGTTGCTCGAGCCGCCGCCGCCTGGTGTGCCTGGCACGCCACAACAAACGCCGCCTGGCAAGTACGACCGCGCGATCTTGCCGTTCCCGCCCATTGACGAGAGCGTGTAAGCCATGACGGATTGGATTGTGCTCGGGCTGCTCGGCGCGCTCAGCGTTGCCTCGGCGCTGGGGCTGCTGCTCAGCCGCAATGCGATTTACGCCGCGCTGTTCTTGGTGTTGAACTTCGTTGTCGGCGCGGTGATCTACATTGTGTTGAACGCGCCGTTTCTCGCCGTTGTGCAGATCAGCGTGTACGCCGGCGCGATCATGGTGCTGTTCATCTTCGTGATCATGTTGCTTGGGGCGGAGCGCTTAACGCCAGCAGAGAACCCGCCCGGGTTGAGTTACCAGCGCCCGCTCGCGATCGCGCTTGGCGTGCTTGCGCTCAGCGTGGCTGCGTACGTGCTGCTCGCGCGCGGGGGTGAAGCCGCCGCCACACAAGCGGTTGACGCGAGCCCAACCGCAATTGGCGTCCAGCTCTTCAGGAACTATGTGTTTCCCTTCGAAGTGGTCGCGCTCTTGCTGTTGGCGGCAATGGTCGGCGCAGTGGTGCTCACGCGAAGAACGGAGTAAGCCTCATGGATGCAACGTCGTTCGTCGTGTTCCTCTCCAGCGTGCTGTTCGTGATCGGCGCGTTGGGCGTGCTGTTGCGCCGCAACGCGCTGCTGATCTTCATGTCCGTTGAGCTGATGCTGAACGCGGCAAACCTCGCCTTCGTCGCCTTTGCCCAGCGGTGGGCGCATCTCACCGGACAGGTTTTCGTTTTCTTCGTGATGACGGTCGCAGCGGCTGAGGTTGCTGTCGGCTTAGCGCTGATCGTGACCATTTTCCGCACCAAACGCAGCACCAATGTGGATGACCTAGCGCAGTTGAGAGGGTAAAGCATGGAGCTCCTCGTTCTCTCTCCGCTCCTGTTCCCGCTGCTCGGCTTGCTGATCAACGCCTTGTTTGGGCAGCGTATGGGTGAGCGCGCTATCGGCTGGACGGCGTCGCTAGCAGTGATCGCTTCGTTCGTCGCGGCAGTAGCGCTGTTCGCCCAAGTTGGTCAAAGCCACGGCGCTGCTATTCGCGTGAGTATCGCGCCTTGGATCGCCGCGGGCGCGCTCAACGTCTCGTGGGGCTTCCTGGTGGACCCGCTCAGCAGCGTGATGATGCTGATCGTCACTGGCGTCGGCGCGCTGATCCACATCTACAGCATTGGCTACATGCATGGCGATGCGCGCTTTCGGCGCTACTTTGTGTATCTCAACCTCTTCGTCGCCTCAATGCTGCTGCTGGTGATGGCGGACAATTTCCTCGTGCTGTTCGTCGGCTGGGAGTTGGTCGGCTTGTGTTCCTACTTGCTGATCGGCTTCTGGTTTGAGGATCTTAAGAACGCAGCGGCAGGGCGCAAAGCCTTCATCGTCAACCGCATCGGCGACGTGGGATTCGTGTTAGGCATTTTGCTGATCTTCGCCACGTTCGGCACGTTGGACTTCGAGGGCGTCTTCGCCCAAGTGAAAGAGCGCGGCGAGGCATTGGCTGCCGTTGCAGGGGCGATCACGCTGTTGCTGTTCATCGGCGCGACGGGCAAGAGCGCTCAGATTCCGCTCTTCGTCTGGCTGCCCGATGCTATGGCAGGTCCGACGCCTGTCTCGGCGCTGATCCACGCAGCGACGATGGTGACAGCAGGGGTGTATATGATGAGCCGCGCCCACGCGCTCTTCGGGCTGGCGCCCGCCACGCAGACGCTTGTTGCGATCGTCGGCGCAGCCACAGCGCTGGTTGCCGCGAGCAGCGCGCTGCGCCAAATGGACATCAAGAAGGTGTTGGCGTACTCGACGGTTTCGCAGCTTGGCTTCATGGTGGCAGCTGCAGGCTTAGGCGTGTACGTCGCAAGCTTGTTCCACCTGCTCACGCACGCGTTCTTCAAGGCGCTGCTCTTCCTCAGCGCTGGGTCGGTTATCCACGCCATGCACGCTGATCATCACAGCAACCTTGACCCTCAGGACATGCGCAACATGGGCGGACTGGCGCGGCGCATGCCCATCACGTTTGCAACGTTTGCCGTAGGCGGTCTGGCGCTGGCGGGAGTTCCACCGCTGGCTGGGTTCTTCTCCAAAGATGAGATCTTGCTTGCCGCGTTCAGCTACAGTCCGCTAGTCTTCCTTTTGCTCGGCGCGACGGCGGCGCTCACAGCGCTTTACATTGGGCGCCAGATCGCGCTGGTGTTCTTCGGCGAACCGCGCAGCGTGAACGCTGCTCACGCGCATGAGTCGCCGGCGGTCATGACAGTGCCGCTTGTCGCTTTGGCAGTGCTCACGCTCGTCGGCGGCGCGATCAACTTGCCCGGTGGCGGCTGGCTGCATCACTGGCTTGAGCCAGTGATCAAAGAAACTGCAAAGCCGTTGAATGTTGTGCTGGCGCTGGTGTTCACGGGTATCGCTGTTGTTGCGCTGGCGATCGCTTGGTGGTTGTATCGCGATCCGCAGCGCGTGCGCGCGGAAGGGCGGTCGGCGTGGGAGCGCTTTCTGGCGGAGGCTTGGCGCATCGATGCGCTCTATCACGCCACGGTGCTGCGCATGTTCTACACGATCAGCACCGTGTGCGCCCAGCTCATTGATGCTGGCGCGATCGATGCAGCCGTGAACGCAGTAGGGCGTGGCGCGCGCGCTGCTGCGGGCGTGGCGCGCGCGGCGCAGACCGGGTTTGTACGCAACTACGGGTTGTTCATGTTCCTCGGCGCTATCGCGATGATGCTCTACTTGGTATTCTTGCGCTAGATGCTTGCTGCAGGAGGCTAGCGATGATCGTTCGAACTCAAACTGTGCATACTGATCCGAACCGCTCCGGTCCGCAGGGCTACTACGTCTGCCCTGATGACGACAAGACCTACCCCGGCGTTGTGTTGATCCAAGAGTGGTGGGGCATTGAGCCGCATATCCGCGAGTTAGCCATCCGCCTTGCCACTTCGGGGTTTGTGGTGCTTGTGCCAGACTTGTATCACGGCAAGGTCGCCACAGAGCCGAACGACGCGCAGCGCATGATGATGATGACGCTAGAGAACGTCGAGCGCGCCATCAGCGAGATCATCCTCGCGCTCGACTACCTGCGCAACGACGAGAAAGTGCAGCCGAAGAAGCTGGGGCTGATTGGTTTCTGCATGGGCGGGTATCTCACTTACCGCGTCGCTGAGCGCTATCCGCACCTCGGCGCGATCTCCCCGTGGTACGGCGGCGGCTACGACCCCAAGCCAGAAGACGTTGCCAGAATCGCGGCGCCGGTGCTCGCGATCTACGGCCAAACCGATCCATGGATTCCGATGGAACAAGTGCGCAAGATCGAGTCCCTGTTCAAAGCCGCGGGCAAAGAAGCGACCTTCCTTGTTTACAAGGCAGGTCATGCCTTCAATAACCCCGACCACGGGATGTACGTGCCCGAGGCTGCAAAAGATGCATGGGCGAAGGCAGTGGCGTTTTTGAAACAGAAACTCGCCTGAGGCAAACAGCGTTCCGCCGTTGAGTTCAACCTCGCTTGATGCTCTCGCTGCTCACATTTCTGCCCCTGCTTGGCGCGCTGGTGGTAGTGCTGGCGCCGCGCGCCAGCGCGCGTTGGATCGCGCTGACGACAGCCCTGCTCACGTTCTTCACCTCGCTGGTTGTGCTGCTGCGTTTTGACCCCGCAGCGGCGGGCTACCAGTTCGTTGATTCGTTGGCGTGGGTGCCGCAATATGGCATCAGCTACAAACTCGGCCTGGACGGCATCAGCTTGTGGCTGGTGCTGCTCACGACGTTCATCTTCCCGATTGCGCTATGGTTTTCTGGCGACGCCATTCATCAGCGCGAGCGCGCCTACTACGCCTTGATGTTGCTCATGGAGACCGCCGCGCTGGGCGTTTTTCTGGCGCTCGATCTCTTCTTGTTCTACGTTTTTTGGGAGTTCGCGCTGGTGCCGATGTATTTCATCATCGGCGTCTGGGGTGGCGAGCGCCGCCTCTATGCAGCAATCAAGTTTTTCATCTACACCATGGTCGGCAGCGTGTTGATGCTGGTGGCGATTTTGGTGCTGGGCATCAACGCTGGCACATTTGACCTTGAACTAATTGCACAGCGCAACGAGGCGTTCCGCGGCGATTTGCTGCTCTTCGCCGCGTTTGCGCTCGCATTTGCCATCAAGGTGCCGACCTTCCCGCTTCACACATGGCTGCCCGATGCGCACGTTGAAGCACCAACACCCGGGTCAGTGATCCTTGCGTCGGTGTTGCTGAAAATGGGATCGTACGGCTTGATTCGTTACAACTTGGGGCTTTTCCCTGAGGCAAGCGCCATGCTCGCGCCGCTGATGATGGCGCTGGGGGTGATTGGCATCCTCTATGGCGCGATGGTGGCGTTTGCGCAGAACGACGCCAAAAAGCTGATCGCGTACTCGTCGGTGAGTCACATGGGGTTTGTCGTGCTTGGCATCTTCGCGCTGAACCCGATCGGCGTGCAAGGCGCGCTGCTGCAAATGGTGAACCATGGCTTGAGCACCGGCGGGTTGTTCTTGGCGATCGGCATGCTATACGAGCGAAGGCACACGCGCGACATGCGCCTGTTTGGCGGGCTGTGGGCGCGCATGCCTGTGCTTGGCACGTTGACGTTGATGTTGGTGCTCGCGTCGGTGGGTCTGCCGACATTGAATGGCTTCGTTGGCGAATTCACTATTTTGCAGGGCGCGTTCTTGCGTGACCCGCTGATGTCCGGTTTGGCAGCGTTGGGCATGGTGTTGAGCGCGGCATACTTGTTGACGATGTTCCAGAAAATCTTCCTCGGGGCGAGCCGCGACCCATCGAATGAAGCGCTGCGCGATGTGAATTGGCGCGAGGCGCTGAGCATTGTGCCTTTGATTGTCATGTGCTTTGTGATTGGCTTGTACGCAGCCCCTTTCTTCGAGCTCATGGAGGCGAGCGTTGCGGCACTGTTTCAGTCTGCGGGCATGGCGATGAAGTGAGAGCGCGACATGCGCACGCTTATCCTGTTGCCGCCTGCTGAGGCACTTGCGCGGTTAAACGCAGCGCTGGAGTCTTCTGGGTGTGCGCTGGGCGTTGAGCGCATTCCAACCGCTCATGCGATCAACCGCGTGCTAGCCGAGGCAGTGCGCGCGCCTGTGGACGTGCCGGAGTTTCCCCGAAGCGCGGTGGATGGCTTTGCGCTGCAAGCAGCCTCAACACCGGGCGAGCTGCGACTCATCGGTGAAGTGCGCATGGGTGAGATCAGCGCCCTTGTAGTGCACGCGGGTGAAGCAGTGCGCGTGCCAACCGGAGGGCATGTGCCAGAAGGCGCCGACGCTGTGTTGATGCAAGAGCACGCCCAAATTGACGCCCGAGGCGTAGTGCGCACTTCGGTGCAGCTCAAGCCCGGCGACAACGTGATCCAGCGCGCTGAGGATGTGCGCGCTGGTGATGTTGCTGTTCCTGCTGGAAGGCGCTTGCGCGAGCAGGAAATCGCCGGGCTGCTGGCGCTGGGTATTACTGAAGTCGCTGTGCGGCGCAAGCCACGCGTGGCGCTGATTGCCAGCGGCGACGAGTTAGTGCCAGCCGACCAACCCATACAGCGTGGGCAGGTGCGCAACATCAACGCGCCTATGCTCGCAGCGCTTGTGGCGCGCAATGGCGGCGAGCCGATCGACTACGGCATCCTGCCGGACGATCGCGCAGCGTTTGAGCGCGCAGCAACGCGCGCGATGCTTGAAGCCGACGCAATTGTGTTCATCGCAGGGAGCAGCGTGGGCGAGCGCGATTTTGTTGCTGAGACGGTGGCACGCATGGGCGCGCCGGGCGTTCTAGCGCATGGAATCCACTTTCGCCCCGGCAAACCGACGCTGTTCGCAGTGTGCGACGGCAAGCCAGTGTTCGGGCTGCCGGGCAACCCCATCAGTGCACTTGTGACGGGCATGCTGTTTCTCGCGCCGACGCTGTGGCGTCTGCAAGGCGCGCACAACCCGCCAGAACCTGCTTACGCGCACGCGCGTCTTGCCCACACAGTGCACTCTCCTCGCGACTTGGAGCATTGGATCCCCGTTGTGCTGGCGCGCGATCGAGAAGGTCGCTGGATTGCTACACCGTTCACGGTCAAATCCAACTTGATCTTTGGGCTTGTGCGCGCGCATGGTTTAGTGTGCGCGCCGATAGGCATTGAGACACTGCACGCTGATCAAGAAGTTACCGTGAGGTTGTTTGCCTAACTCAAGGCACGCTGCGACGTCCAGCGGCGAATTCCAACTTCGTATAATCCGCGCGCGTATGTTCCAGAAAGGCTTGCTTCACGTCGCCTCATCTCTTAGTGTGATGCTTGCTTTCGCGTCCGCATCTGCCCAAGCTCAGTTCAATCCTGTGGGCGTGAATCTGTTGCAGAACCCCGGGCATGAGCACCCAGGCGTTTACTTTGCAGGTCGCGGTGAGATCAACGTGTCGTGGGGTTGGGTGCCGTTCTGGGAGGAGCCGCCTGCCGGCGCCGATCCGCGCGACCCCTACTACCGCACCCCAGAGTTTCGCCCCGTGTTCGCACATGAGTATCCCAATCGCGTGAAGAGCGGCGGCGGGTCCAACCGTTGGTTTAACTTCTTCGCGCTGAACCGCAAGGCAGGTGTGATGCAGTACGTCGGCAATTTGCCGATCGGCGCGCCGATCCGCTTCACCACCTACGCGCAGCTCTGGTCGAGCCAAGCCGACCACTACAACCCTGCGCTCGCTGACCGCAACGACGGCGACATGAAAATTCG
>JANWUW010000029.1 GCA_025057935.1 Thermoflexales bacterium | reverse complement strand
CGCAGGTGTAGCTCCGAATTCGGCTTGCCGCGCCAGCCGACGCCGAACGAGAACCTCACGCCGCGCGCGACAGTGAGGAAGTAAACAGGCACAGGGCTCTGCCAATTGGTCGGCGGCGCTTCGCCGCGATAGTAGTCGGGGAAGTGAGGATTCATCACGTCGAGTTCCAATTCGACTTTATGCGGAAGCGCATCGAAGAAAATGGCTTGACCTGCTACGGCTGTTTCTGGGTCTTCCCCGCGCCGAGGGGCGCGCCCGAAGACGGTGACGAAGTCTTCATCATCCTCGCTCATCTCTTCCAGCAGCAGCGCTGCAGCGCGCGCGATGCCTTTTACGCTGCTTCCAGGCAGCACAGGGATGCCGTAGCGGTTGAAAGCGAAGCCAACTTCCAGAGGTCCTTTGCGTCCCAACCCAGCAACGAAGCGCCATTCCGTCTGCAGCTCAAAGACGATGCCGCCTGCGGCTTCAACGCAAGCCTTCCAGCGCTTGAGCAGCTCCTTGGTGAGCGTTGCGAATCCCACAGACAATCTGTTTGCCGCATCTCTTGCGGCTCTGAGCCCCAGCTGTTTTAGCGTGGCGTCCTTTGACCACTCTGGCGCGAAGCGATCGAAGACCAAAGCAGGGTTGATGAGGAGTTGCTTATCTACTGCTTTCTCGTATGCTTCGCTCACGCTTCGTGGCAGCGGGTAGCTTAGTTCGTTGCTGCTGCGTGGAGCGCTTCGCTGGCGGTCATTTGGCTTTCGGGTTGCTTTGGTCATCGCTCTTTGCTCCTGTGTCGGCAAGCTCGGCTTCGGCAAAGCGCTTGAGCCAAATGGCGTAGGCAATCACCTCAGCAGTAGCGTGACGATAGTCCTCGCTGTTCGCGGTTTGGGTGATCCACGTGAGCAGGTCTTGCGAGTGATCGAAGCGCAGCCTTTGCCTCGCCCAGTCGTTTACTGCCTCTAGGACTCGCTTGTGAGCCTCGCCCTTCTCGCCCTTGCTTTTCGCCTTGAGGAAAGCAAGCGTCTGCCCGAGGCCGTTGGCTTGAATGTCGGCTGGCAAGCTGTTGGTGATGCTCTTGAACTCTTTTTGAAGCGAGGTTGGCACTCCGCGGACGTGACTCCAGGCATGCTTGGCACGCTCCTGTTCCAAAGTGCGCTGTGCGCTCATACGTCCTCCTACTACTTGTGAACTTCTTGCGGGCTGCGGTGGATGTAGAGATGCTGCAGCGTCAGCCGCATACGTCCTCCTACTGCTTGTGAACTTCTTGCGGGAGCAGCAGGCGCGTTGTTACCCATCCTTGACCTGTGGTCTCGTCGCCGCCAAGCTGGATGCGCTTGCCATCAAGCACGCTGCGCAGCGTGTTCAGCACCTCATCCGCGCTCCACTTGGGCTTGCCCGGCTGCCCGTTCTTCCGATCCTCTACGCGCGAGGCGCTCACCATGAGCGGTGCGTAGAGCAACGTGTCGCTTGGCAAAGCCTCTGTTGTCCAAAGCGCGCCAGTCTGCACTGTCTTCTTCGCTGGGTCCAGTCGGACGTGAGTTTGTATCTCGGTGGCGTAGAGCACGAAGTCGCGGAAGGCATCTTCGTGGAGCACGACGAGCTTTTGCTTGATTTGATCGCGCCAGAAGTTGTAGTCCTCGCCCTTAAGCAAGGCACGTTCTGCGATCCATGTCGCAAGTTGCGTGAGCGCCGAGCTTTGGCTTGCATCTGCAGCGAAGCTGAAGTCCTCTAGCACGACTTGGTTGTTCACACTGAGCGCATTGCCGACGACAAGCGCTTGTTCCCCTGTGGGCGCTTTGCTCGGCAAGGGCGGTGGCTGAACATTGGCGGCGGCACAATCACGTACTAAGCGCTGCAGCACATGACAGCTTGTTGTCCAAGCCGTCACCCCAACGAGCGAGCGCACAGGGAAAAGCAAGATGCGCGCATCGCCCGGAGCTACAGCGCCGGCAAAGCTCTCGCCAGACTCGCCTGCTTTGCCAAACAGCGCGATGATTTCCTCGCTGGTGTCGCTCCAGCCGTTGCGCTCGCGGATCTCGGCGCGCAGTTTGCCCTTCAGGCTGCTAGCTTGGATCATGGGGTACTGGGTGGTGCGCTCACGTTGAATGGGCAGGTCAACTGCGCCCAAGCCGCGACCAGTGCCGGCGTGAAGCGGCGTCTCGACATAGATGAACAACAAAGCTGTTTTCTCAAACATGGGAACCTCCGCTGATTGCTTTTGCAGAGAGTGTTGAGCTCACCACTCGCCTACCCAGAATTGCCCGAAACCGATCTCCGGTGCTTCATCGGTGATGGCTTGGTTGACGAGCGCTAGGCTGAGATGCGCCTCGCCTTTGTGCTCAAAGAAGTACACGCTGCCAGCTGGCACGTAGCGCTTCGAAGGCTTCTGGGTACGCGCAACGAGATCGAAACCGCCGCGCACTTCGTAGCGCCGAAGTGCCACAGCGACTAGGTGAACGTCGCCACTGAGAAACTTGTTCCAAGCGCGCGGTTGCCAGCCGCCTTCAAAAAAGGTTGGCGTCAAGAAGCAAATCTTGAAGTGCTTCGGCAGCGGATTGGGCGCGTTGTGCCAAGGGAGTGATTCAGTGCGCTGAAAATGCGCGCCGTGTCCTTCGCCGCCAATGCGCATGATGCCGTGATCAGGCCAACCTTCGTAGCCTTGCATTTCGAGGTAAAGCCCTGTGTCTTCGCAGAGCCGCACAAACTCAACAGCGTAAAGCAAGCCCCTCTCCGCATCTGCCACGCGGTTGCGTCCTGGACGGATGCCGATGCCGTAGCGATGTTCTACCGTGAACAGCATGCTTGCGCAAGTTGGCTCGACGGCCTCGCCACGCAGGTAGCGCTCAAGTGCTTGCTCACTCAGCCACAGATTCTCGGGCGACTTCGACAGCTCCATGCCTGAGGGCAGGGCTAGGAGCATTGGCAACCTGTCATCCAGCGAAGTGTGTATGCCCTGCTCGCGAGGTGAAGGCGTGAGTGCTTGCGCTTTGCCACTATTAGTGATCACGGCGTCAGCAGGCAGAGGGAAGTAGCGCACGAGTCGACCGTTCTCACGACGTGCCACAAAGGGACCGCGCAACCGCAAGCTGCCGAAGTCCGTGCTGGTGCCTACTGCTTGTTGCACTGCGTTTGCGTCGTTGAGATCGACGCCTTTAAGTGTGAGGTAGTGCGAGCGCACTGCGCCTTGCGTCACGGTGGGGAAAGGCGGAAACAGCGAGCGCGCGTGATGGTCAGTGCCAGCGTCGAAGGGCTTGCCGTCGCGGAAAAGCCACACGTCAACGGGCGTGAGGAACAATGGCGTCCAACTCATCCCTCCACCTCCACTGTTTCACGCACAATGAAGCGCGCCACGCCCAACGCAGACCTAAAGCCCTCTATGCCATCGGGCAATCTCTGTGCCCACGCTGCCAACTCCTGAGCAAATTCACGTGCTTTGCTCTCGGTGAAGAGCTCCTTGTTTCGGTGTCGGTTTGCTTGGCGGCGCAGCTCGGCTGCAAACATCTCAGGCACATCGAGTGATAGTGACAAGGCAGACTCGCTTGCATCCGTTGCAAAGCGCATGCTCAGCTTGCCACTGCCAAGCAGATCGACGAGTTGGTTGAAAGTGAAGAGATCGTCCCAGTGCATGCGCACCTGTTCCCGCTCTCCGCTACGCTTGACGGCAGCAGTGCAGAGAGCATTCTTGTTGGGGACGCCTTTTGCAGACTGCTCCGCCTCGCGGGCAGCGCGCAGGGCGTTGCCCAACGGGCTGAGATGGTGCACTAACGCGATGCCTGCTGAGGCAGTGCCGCCTGTGATGTTGCGAAACTCTTCTGCAAGCTGCTCGGCTTGACGCAACGCCTGTGCAAGCGGCAGCAGGGCGAGCACGTCGTCGCCTCCGTTGTAGACCAAGCCTCGAATCTTCTTTTTGCGCACCTTCTCCGCAAAGATGGAAAGCTTTTGGCTGAACGTCTGATGCTCGAAGAGGGGCTTGCTTGCCTTGAGGCATTCGCTAATGCGCTGCCCCATGTTGTCGCCGTCGAGCATTAGGATGGCATAGTAGGGCGTTGGTCGACAGTTGAGCGACTCGTAAAGCGCGTTGAGCGCTTGCAGAAGCGCTTTGCGCGCTTGTTCGGGAAGGCTAACGCCGAAGGACTCCTCTAAGCGTGCAGGAGAGAGCGTCTCTTCGTAGAGCAATTCGCCATCGAAGGGCCAATCCGAGTCTTCTTGCACTTTGTAGAGCGCGTCTGCGAGGTGCTGGCGCAATGCATCGCGATAGCGGCGCAGGGCTTCGACGGAATTGGATTTCGCACGCTCGATGAAGTCGAGGGCTGCCACAGTGCTCGTGGACGGGAAGCGTCGATCACCTTCGAGGTCGCAGAAGCGCTTGATGACGCCAATGCTGTCGAGGCGTTCGCGTCCGTCAGGCAGCAATCGCGCGCGGTCCACTTGCCGCGCAAGTGTGCCCCAGAAGCTGCGCACTTGCGCGAGGCTGGTCAGCCCTCTGGGGTGTAGTGCCTCTCGCGCGCCGCTAAGTGTGTCCTTCACGCCGGGCTCGGACACAGGATCGAAGAGGCGGCTGCGCTTGGCAGCGTCGAGCGCGCGCCTTGCTCGGTGATACGCTTCGGCGTAATCATCACCTGCCATCGTTGCAGAGGCCCAGAAGGTTTCCCAGAAGTGCTGGCGCTGCCGTTGCCAGATTTCATCCAAAGTTTGGTCTTGCTGGTGTTGCGGTACTAGCTTTGAAAATGTGTCCCATGCGCTTCGAGCGATTTCTTCCCAGCGCTTCTCAAAAGCCTGCAGCGCGGCTTGAGCTGCTTGTTTGATGTCACCCTCGATGACCGCGACGATTTGATTAGGGGCATCCTCTGCGAGTGTGAATGGGTATACGAGCTGCCCGTACTGCTGCAGAGCGCGTGCGGCTGCCTTTGCTAGCTCGGAGAGGATACGGCTGCCGACAAACAAGTCAGAAGTGCGCCGCGCCTCCGCGATGAAGGGCTGCACTGGGGAAAAAGTGAAGATGAAAACCGATTTGGTCATCGTTTTGCTTTGTTAAGAAATGTTCACGGGAATTAAACCAAACTGATTCTTGATCTCCTCAAAAAAGCCTAGGACGAGTTCTCTCTGTTCTTTGCCGTCGGGCACTAGTGCTTCGGCAAGAGTTGTCCTTGTCCTGCTGTCCTGCATTGCAATACGCGCGTCTTGTGGTAGGAAACGGGTTCCGTGAAACCAGGTGAAGACAGCTGCATGCTGACCGCTTGCTAGGCGTACTACCTGCATCCATAGCGGCGAGGCGCGTCGGTCAATTTGTTTTTCCCCCTGCTTTGCTTGTAAAGTAGCGCTCGTCTCGGAGCCCTTGTAGTAAAAGGGGATAGGTAGACCGAAAGCATGCCTCAGAGAGTTCTTCAGCGCTTGGTTATCGCGCTCAAACACCGCCTTGGCGAAGGCTGCTGCATCGCTTTGCGAGCGCCGAAAATTCAAGTAAGCGATCCCAACACTGTCGACCAGATCCACTACATCGCTGAAGGTTTGTCTCAGGACGAAGATCTGGCAAGTGTGTGGGTGAATGCTATCAAAATCAGACTCAGCACTGGCGCAAGCCTTCATGCCGAGCGCCCTTAGTTTGACACTAATCTCCTGTGCGAGCGAGTTGCTGTCTGGGGATTGCACGCAAAACGCTCGATGCAGGGCTGGGTCAGAGGGGATTGCAGTGATTTGGATCGCGCCAGCAAAGCGACGGCTGCGAGCTCCGACCCCTCCGAAGATTGACAGTGCCCACAGCGCCACAAGCGCTTGCCGCAGATCGAACTCTGGCTCGCTGCTTCGTGTCGCATGAAGGTGTAACTTGAAGCGCGTGCCCTGCACAATTGCGCTGCGCGCTCGCTCGGATCTTGTGCCGCGTGCTGCAAACCAGAGGTAAGAAGCTCCTCTCCTAGTGCTACTACCGCTGCCGACGATTTGGTCGTAAGTTTGCCTTTGGTAACTGTTGGGTGCTTCCAACCGTAGGCTAATTGTGCCTGCTGCCGCGTCCTTGTCTCCAGCTACGCCGAATAGTCTTTCCTCGAGCTGCCGCGCAAATTCTTCCCCAGCCGCGCCAGTGAGAGCGCGCAGCCAGTAGCGCATTGCGCCGCGGATGCTGGGCACGCGCAGCTCGGGTTCGCTACGCGGGTCGGCACCGCCCATGAATAAGGGCGAAATTACCTCCATCTCTACTGTGATCGAATGTCGCCTGCTCATAATGGTGCCTCCTGTTGAGCTCCAAAGGGTCGAGATTCGATGCACAGCTCGCGCGACGTCACTCTGAGCTGCTTCGCCCCTAACCGCGCACCGCTTGTGAGTGTAAGCGCGCTAGGATACGCTGTCATCAGGCGTTCTCCCTGAATTTTTTCGGGGATTTGCCCAGTTGACGTCTGCGCGCTGCCGTGCTAACTTTTCGAAAGCAAACTGCCGAATTTCTCACGCAGAAAATGTTTGTCCACTTTGTCCTCGTCCTCCCAAGCGCGGCGACATTCAATGAAGATCCGCCCGAGATGCGACTCAAGTGTTTTGCGGCTAATATGCAGTACGCGGCAAGCGGAATCATAGGTTGCATCGGGCTGGACAATTGCGTGCAACACCTCTCGCAGGCGCGGCGACAGGCGCGCAAGCACTTGTCTGGCACGCTCCTCGTCTTGAATGGAAAGAGGGCGCTGCTTGCCCGACCGCAGCACCTTCTCCGGCGTTGCCCGCGCAGCTTCGCGCAGCAACGGTGCGATCATGCCGATTGGCAGCAGCGGCACGCGCACCAACCGCACAGCAGGATCCGTGTCGCATCGGTGAAGCAATTCACCTCGCCCAGCGCGCTCACGCAGCTCTGGCGGGGTGTAAAGGTGCAAGCACTCATCATGCAGGTCAAACAGCAGCGACGCTGCCGACAGCGCCTGCAGCCCAAGCAGGCGTGGTCCGCCTGTGACCAGCAAGTAGACTACATAGCCTTCAGCTTTGAGAGTCATGAGCAAGCGGTGGGTAGTGAGCCAAATCGCATCGGCTGCCGAGGGATGGTCGACGCGTGTGATGGCTTGACCGACAGCGGCATCATGAGCTTCGGCTGCAATGCCGCTCGGAGCTTGTCGTATTGCGAAGGATTCGAAGCGAATGCCGGCGCGTTGGTAAGGCGGGTATTGCTCGAACTCCGCACGCAACAGCGCCAAGCTGCGCGCCAACGAAGGATCATCAGGGGCGAGATGCAAAGCGTATACGCAGCGTGGCGTCACCCCTTGCTGCATCAGCGCGTCCAGGGCAAACGTCACGATCTGGGGTTTCCCGCCGAGGGTCGCTACCATCGCGATTCCCGGCTCACGTGTGCCTGAAAGAACCATGCGCTTCCTCCCAAGCTCCAAATGAAGAACTTGAACCTTCTTCCAGCGATTCTGATCGGGGGACCGCCACGTTCAGGCAAGTCCGTGCTGGCGTATAGTTTGTCACAAGCACTGCGCAAACGCAACATCGCGCATTACTTGCTGCGCGCTGCGCCTGACGGCGAGGGTGATTGGGCGCAGGAGATGGACTGGGAGCGTGTGCGAGCGATCCGCTTCAAGGGGCAGTGGGATGAACATTGGGTGCGCGTGGTATGCCGCGACATCGCAGCGCGCCCCTTGCCGCTGCTCGTGGACGTTGGCGGATGCCCCACTGAGGAACAACTGGTGATCTTCGATCAATGCACAGCAGCCATCGTGATTGCGCCAAACGATGATGATGCGCAATGGTGGCGCATGCTTGTGACGCGACGTGGCCTGACGTTGGTTGCTGATCTGCGCTCTATGTTGGATGGCGAGGATGTGTTTCTGCCAAGCGCGCATGGTGAGCTGCGTGGTGTGATCTGCGGTCTGCAGCGCGGAAGGCAGGCGAGCGGGGTGGTTTTTGAGGCATTGGTGGAGCATGTAGCGCGCCTCTTTGACCTGCCACAGGAAGAACTTGCGCGCAGGCAGCTTGCGGCTGCTCCACGCGAGGCGCACGTGGTGCGCTTCGATTTGCTCGCGCGTGACCCAGACCTAGCTAAGGATCAACGCTTTGTTGAGGAGCGCCTCGACGCCATCCTTGCGCGTGTGCCTGAGGGTGAGCCAATTGCTGCGTACGGACGCATGCCAGTGTGGTTAGTGACTGCCCTAGGCGCGCGTCGCGATCTGCGCTGGCAATTCGACTCTAGGTTGGGGTGGGTGCGCACGCCACGTTTCGCTGTCGCTGCACCAGGTGAAGTGTTGCCTGAGGTGCAGGTGGGCTTGCGCTTTGCACTTGTGCGTGAGTCGCCGCAGCGCGTGCAGTTGCACGTCTCGCGCGTCGCGTACTATCTCGACTATGCTGAGATGGAAGGCGTGCGCGTCCCTTATATGCCGAGCGAGGCGCGAGTGTACGTCAACGGACCGAGCACGCCCGCTGGTGGCTTGCCGCTCTGGGTCTTTGCAGCGCTCGGGCGCGCGTACCGATATTGCGCTGAGGTGCGCGCTCTGCAGGCGCACGCGCAGATGGACTAAGCGGTACGTTGCAGCGATTTCCCGAAGCGCTAAAGGCGAGGATTGGTCAGGAGTCCGTGCTCTTCACTCTGTGCTAAGCCTTGCTGCGATGCGCTCGACCTGCTCAGTGTCGTCGCCGTAGTCTTCGAAGAACGACTTGGGCAAGCGATTTGGCGTGCTGGATGCATACGTGCGGTATGCCGCGCATGAGAAGCGCACGTCGCAGTAGCGGCAGATCTGCGAGGCGAAAGTGCGGTTTGAGCCGGGCACGCGTTCGCGCAGCTTCCTGACATCGGGCGGGGCGAATTGCCCATCCTCAATCTGGTCTACGACCTCGCCGAAGGCACGTATGGTCTCGGTGATGTGGTCAGGGTTGAGCGCGACTTGGACGACGGGATCCCAGCGACCCAGCTCTTGCTGAATGGCAGCAGCGTCGCCCCTGCGCAAGGCGCTGCGCAGCGCCTCTGGCAGCTGGGTGCAGATCAGCGCAGCCTCGTCCAGACGCTGCCCACGCAGGTTTTGCCAGATGTGGGCATAGAGGCTCAGCTGCGGCTCGTAGCGGTCGAGCATCGCACGGACAACAGCAGGCTCGAGGGTCTTGAAGTCATACATGGTCACCTTGCTGCCATCTGGGCTGGACTCATCCTCAGCGCAAACGATGTCAACCACGCCCTCGATGGCGAAGGTGCGCCTCTTAGGCGTTCGCTGTTGAGGCAATGTTAGGCGCACCTCGGCGTCAGTGACGCGCTCGGCGATGTGGCGCAGCTTTCGCCAATACATGTGAACTTGTTGGCGCGCGATTTCGCGCACTTCAGGCGAGTGCGCGTGCCCCATCTCCAAAGCGAGCTCGGCGAGATTTTGCTCGAAGAACTCATCTATACGCCGCTCAATGTCATCGGTAAGGGCGTTCATTCGGCTTGCCTCCGTCGAGCAATCAGCAGGTTGTGCAGATCTTCGATCGTGCGGTGCACGAGCGTGCCGAACATCATCGTCTCAGTGCGCGAGGGAGCGAACCCATATTTGCGGAACACCATGTACTGGCGCGGGCAGCGCGTGTAAAACAGGTAGTCGCCGCTGTAGGAGTATGTGCGCGGCGCTTTTTCCTCGACCAGCTGCGCTTCGGGCAACGCAGCGACCTCGAGCTGCGGAATCTTCGGCAACTCTTCAAGCAAACGGCGGAAGGGCTGATTGACTGACCTGCCCTTGACCTCTAGGGTAGGCAATCACGAGCAAGTTTTTGGCACGCGATAGAGCGACGTAGAACAAGCGCATGGCGTCAAACTCTGCCATGCGATGGAGCGGTTCACCCTCACGGTCGAGGAGCGGGCGCATTAGCTCTTCGATGCGTGGGGGGCGGTCTGTCTTCTTGCGCGGGTTGCCCAGAACGACGACGGGGAACTCCAGCCCCTTCGCCTGATGGATGGTGAGGAAGGGAATGCGCCCTCTCGGGAAGGGATCTTCGGGGTTCTCGTACTCGCCCTCGCCGAGACGGTAGAGGGCAAGCAAATATGAGCCGAACAGCAGGTTCGCGACGCCGCGATTGCTCAAGCGCGGCGCGCTGAGCACTGCCCCATACTGCTCGTTAAACCGGGCCAGATACCTTGGATCAAGCTCAAGTTGCAAATCGGCCCTTCGTCCTCGCCGCGCTCAGCCAGATCGAACATCGCCTTGAAGTGCCTGAAGCCGCATAGGCGGTAGAACAAGTCCAACAGATTCCAATCGAGCGCGGTGAGGACAGAAAGGAAGCGCCCAAGGGCATAACCGCGCCGCTCAGCCGCACGCTCCAATTCGGGACTGCCGAGCTTGCGTCGGGTCGCTTCAGAGAGGAGCTTCGTGTTGTAGAGGGAGCGCTTCATGCGCTTCGGCTCGTAGGGCGCATCGAGCGACCAGCCGTTCCGCACGCAGACACGCACAAGAGCTTTGTAGTCTTTGATGGCGCGCGCGATCTCTTCCCGACGCGCAGCGACGAACGCCTCAAGGCGTCGATCTCGCGCGCAGAGCGCCTTGGCTGTGCCCCGCGCGTCCTTAAGCCATTCCTGGTATTCCTCGTCCCTGATCGAGTTAGCGCGCCCAGGCATGCCGAAGATCAGCACGAACAACCCAAAAACTTCTGTCGCCTCGGGCGTCTTCAGGAATGCGCCTGCGCGTGGGGCGTAGACCTTCAACCCGCGCGCTTCAAGTGCGTCTTTCATTGTTTGCACGATTTTTGCCTTCAAGGAAGGGAACAGAAAGGCGATTTGGCTGGGGTCTTCGACGCGCTTTGCCCTAAGCAATTGCACAACTAGGTCAGCGATCTCCGCAGCAACCGCTTCGGGACTAGCGGGCGTGCTGGCAACGACAGCAATGCCATCGTCGTCGTTGGCGGCGCGAATGGATTTGCTGACGACGCGGAAGTGCCCGCCGCGTGGGTTTGTCCAGTCGCACTGTGCCATGAAGCGCGTGTAAAACGAGACAATGTGCCGCCGTGAGCGGTAGTTCACGTCTAGCGTGATCGTCGTCGGCGCGCGCCCGAAGTGCGCTTGGCAGCGCTGAGGGAACTGCACGAAGTTCTCCACTGTCGCGCCGCGGAAGCGATACAGCGCTTGGTCGTCGTCGCCCACCACGCACAGGTTTTGCGTGCCTCGCGCTAGGCGGAAGAACAGCCGCTCTTGAATCGGGTTCGTGTCTTGATACTCGTCCACGATGACGTGCTGGAAGATGGACGCAGCGCCCTCCCAGGATCAAGCGCGCGCAGCGCTTCCTGCTGAAGCAAGGCAAAGTCTGTCTTTGGCAGCTGACCGTCTGCGCGCAGTGACTGGACGTAGGCGTCATACATCCGCGCGAGCGAGCGAAGCCCTTTCTTCCTTGTGCGCTGCACGACATGCTCGGCAGATAAGCACTCTTCAGAGAGGCGGTTGAAGAACGCTAGCGCGTTCACTACAGCCTCGTGACGAGAGTTCGACTGTCTTCCGCTGAACAGCTCGTTGATGACGCAATTCGGATCGTCGCGACAGCCTGCCTGCTGAGCCAGCGCATTCCAGGTGCGAATGTCGTAGAGGTAGAAGTACTGGTCGAGGTCGTCTAGCAACACTGGCGGGCGGCTGCGCTGGCGCTCAGGACGGATGCGACGGTCGCCGAGCAAGCGTTGGCACAGCGAGTGCACTGTGCCAACGTACATCTGGGAGATGTCGTAGTGCCGTCCGGTGATATTGCTTGCCAAACCGAGCAGCGCGGTCAACCCTTCTCGGAGCTGGCGAGCGGCTTTCTCGGTGAACGTGGAGAGAAAGATCGCCTCTGGA
>JANWUW010000005.1 GCA_025057935.1 Thermoflexales bacterium | reverse complement strand
GCCAAAGTAGCGGTGCAGGGTGAGTTCCTGCAAGGCGATGAGCTGCGCGCCTTGAGCGGCAGCCTGCATCACGCCGCGACGCAAGGCGGTAGCATGCTGCTTCGGGTCGGGGCGCCAGCGTTGCTGCACGAGACCAATGCGGATGCGTCGGCTAGGCATGGGCGAGAGCGCGATGCTGCGAATCATACCTAGCAGCGCAATGCAATGCGTTGCTAGTTCGAGGCGGCGTGCGCGTTGTCGGGGAAGCAGCGCGGTCGCAGCTGCACAAGCCTGCCTTGGTGAGAACGAGAGCGCAGCAGCCGAGTAGAGCACGAAGCTTGCCTATAATCCCCTTGCGCAGCCTGAACGCTTGGAGGCACTTGTGACTCGCCCTGCCTTTTTCCGCTTGCTTGGCGCGTTGCTTACGCTTAACCTCTTGACGGCTTGTGGTGCACAGCCAGCTAACCTACCCACCAGCACACCCTTTGTCCCGCCTACTGCGACGCCATCAGCGCAGCCCACTGATGGCGTCGCCGCGGATGAGCAGCGACCCTATGCGCAGCTCTCTCCACGCCAGCGTGCTCGCATCGGCACACAGCCGCCGCCCTTGACCATTGACACCGCCACAAAGTACCTTGCCACCATTCGCACCACCAAAGGCGAAATCGTGGTCGAGCTGGATCCCACGGCAGCCCCTCTGACGGTCAATAACTTCATCTACCTAGCGCTCAATGGTTTTTACGATGGGCTGACGTTTCATCGTGTGGAGCCGAATTTCGTGATCCAAGGGGGTGACCCGCTCGGCGACGGCAGCGGCGGACCTGGCTACGATGTGCCGCCGGAGATTCGCCTGAAGCACGTGGATGGTGCCATTGCCATGGCACGTCGCAGCGGACCTCCAGAGACGACGCCGAGCAGCGGCAGCCAGTTCTACATCACTATCGGCGCGCAACCTAACCTTGATGGGAACTACACTGTCTTCGGTGTCACTAAGCGGGGGCAGGATGTGGTGCGTCGCATCCAAGTGGGCGATGTGATCCAGCGCATCGATGTAACCACGGCTGATGGGCGCGTGGTCGCCGCGCCGCCGATCATGCCGTTACCTCAAGCAGCGTGCCGTCCCCACCCGCTGAGCCTTGGCGCTGATGAGCGGATTCTCGGCAACCCTGAGGCTGCAGTCACGCTCATCGAGTATGCCGATTTCCAGTGTCCGGCATGCGCTGCGTTTCATCGCGGCTTCAAGCCGGTATTCGCAACGGTGAGCGACACCGTGCGGCTGGTGTTCCGACATTTCCCGCTCACCGCGATCCACGACAAAGCGCAGCTTGCGGCGCACGCTGCTGAAGCAGCCGCGCTGCAGGGCAAATTCTGGGAGATGCACGATGTGCTCTTCGAGAAGCAAAGCGAGTGGAGCGCTCAGCCGCTGAGCGCGTTCACCGCGACGCTGAAGAGCTACGCGCAGAGCATTGGCTTAGACGTTGCGCGCTTCGAGCGCGATTTGGCAAGCGCAGAGGTCGCGGCGCGCGTGCAGCGCGACCTGCGCAGTGGCGAACTTGCCGGCGTCGGTGGCACGCCGACGGTGTATCTCGACGGTCAGTTTGTACCGCCTGATGCATTCACGCAGACCGACAGCGCTCAGCAACTTCGCAGTTACGCGCAGCAATGGGCAGCGCAGCGCGGCAGCATGGCAAAGCGCACTTTCGACGCACCCGCGCAGGTCACCCGCGCTGAGCGGCGCTACCAACTCACGCTGGAGACCACCAAAGGGAACGTCGTGCTCGCGCTGGATCCAACCCTGGCACCTGTGAATGTGAACTCCGTAGTGTTTCTGGCGCAGCAGGGCTACTTCGATGGCGCGCCAGTTGCGCTCAACGATGCGTCGCTCGGCGCCGTGTTGATGGGCAACCCGACTGCGCAGGGCAATCCGGGCTACACATGCGATGCAGAGCTGCCGCGCCTAGGGCTGATGAATCAACCGGGCGTAGTGGCGCTATTTGGGGATGGCCGCACGAGCAACGCGCAGTTTATCCTCACCTACTCGCCCACGCAGCGCCTCGATGGGCGCTTCACGGTCATCGGCCGCGTTGAACAGGGGCTTGAGGTGTTGCGCGCGTTGCGCAGCAACGAAGGAAGCGGCGAACCAGACCGCATTGTGCGCGTTGTGGTTGCGGAGCAGCCGTAGAGCATCATCGAGACCAATAGCCCCAATCGCGCTGGCGCCAACGGCGCGGCATCACGTTGAAATACAGCAAGGTGCAGCGCAGCGAGGAGTGCATCACCTTGCGGATCACACCGCGCCGGAGGCGACGATGATCGTGTGAGAACACGCGCAGCTCTGGCGCAAAGTGCGCAGCGTATCCGGCGCGCTTTATGCGCCACGCGATCTCTGAGTCCTCGTTGCAGGTGAGCGTGAGGTCGAACCCGCCGACGTGCTCGAACGCATCGCGGCGAATGATCAGGTTCGAGCCGCTCGCGGCTGGGATACCCAAGCGCGCGAAGAGGCGCTGACCTATCTCAAACCAGCGGTGGTAGGCGCGGTAGGCATCGCGCGTGTCCTTTGGACCGAAGATCAACCCAAGCGAGGGCGACGGTCGAAATCGCGCGAGGTGATCAAAATAATCGTCGGCAAAGCTGACATCAGCATCTGTGAACAGCAGCCAGCGCGTGCGTGCGTGAGCAGCGCCGATCTGCCGCGCCTCGGTTACAGTGCTCGGCTGGCGAATCACGTGTGCATCGGGGCGCATCTGCGCGACTAACGCTGGTGTCTCGTCGTCACTCGCGTCCACAACGATCACAGGCACATCGTGGGGGATGCTGCTGAGGAAGCGCACGATGTTGTGCGCTTCGTTGCGCGTCGGGACGATCACACTTACTGCTTCGCGCAGCATCGCTGCCTTCGCTACGAGGATGAAGAGGTGCGCGGGTTGGCGAGCGGCGCTGCTGAAGGACGGCGCAGGCGCGTGAGCAGATCGGGCAGCTCGCTGCGCCCGAACAAGCCGCCAGGGCGGAAGATCATCACAGCAAGCATGAGCAGCGCGATCACCACTTGGCTCAAGCCGTAGAGTGGCTGCCCGCCCAGCGCCAACGAGGTCTCGACGCGCCGCAGCAACTCGGGCAGGACCGAGAGCAGCACTGCGCCTGCGATTGATCCGCTGATGCTGCCCATGCCGCCGATCACCACCATCGCCACGACGTTAAAGGTGAGCAGGAAGGAGAACGAGGCAGGCGTAATGGCGGTGATCAGATGCGCCCACAACCCACCGGCGACGCTTGCGAACGCGGCGCTGATGACGAATGCGAGCAAGCGCGTGCGAAATACGCGCACGCCTCGGCACGCAGCCGCGAGCTCGTCTTCGCGCACAGCGATCATATCGCGACCAAATGGTGAGTTCACCAGGCGCCAAATCACCGCTACTGTGAGCACCATCAGCCCGTATGCCCACAGCAACGTGGTGAACGGCGGCAAGCCGTTGATGCCGCGCGCGCCGCGGGTGATTGGCTGCCAATTCAGCGCCACCACCTGCACGATCACCATGAGCCCCAGCGTGGCCACTGAGAGGTAGTGCCCGCGCAAGCGCAGGACCGGCGTCCCGACGAGCAGCGCCACCAGCGCTGCGAGCAGCGCGCCAAACGCTAATGCAAGCACAAACGGCACTTCGAGCTGCCCCAGCCACCGCGGAAGCTCGGGTAGCACCACTGCTTTCGTCCGCACTGGGAGCGTGAGCACAGCCGAGGTGTACGCACCGATCGCCATGAACGCTGCATGACCGAGTGAGAAGTCACCAGTGAAGCCGTTGGTAAGGTTCAGGCTCACCGCCAAGATGATGTTGATGGCGATCACAGCCAGCACGCGTTGATAGTAGTCGTTGAGCGTGATCTGCAACGCGCCAGCAAGCGCAAGGATGACGAGGGCAAGCAGCCAGCCGCTCCAGCGCCTCATGCGCGGTTGACCTCCCTTTGCCCGAGCAGCCCGGCAGGGCGCACCAACAACACAATCAGCAATAGCGCAAACACGAACGCATCGCGATAGCCCGAAAGCCCTGGCGGCGCAAAGGCGACAAAGAGCACCTCCGCGAAGCCCAACAGATAACCGCCAAGCACTGCCCCGGGGATGCTGCCAATGCCGCCGATCACCGCGGCGACGAACGCCTTGAGCCCAGGGACAAAGCCCATGAACGGATCTACCAAGCCGAATTTGCCGCTCCAAAGCACGCCGGCGACGCCAGCCAAGCCAGCGCTAATGGCGAACGCGATGGCGATCACGCGGTTGACGTCCACGCCCATCAACTGCGCTGCGCGCAAGTTTTCGCTGCAGGCGCGCATGGCGATTCCGATGGTGGTGCGCTTGACGAATACACCCAGCGCCACCATGAGCGCAAGCGCAAGCGCGACGATCACCAAGTCCATGACAGCGAGGCTTAACTCACCGATGGCAATACGCTGAGCAAGCTGGCTCGGTAAACGCACCGGACGCGGTTGTGCCGTGAGCGTCATGGTCGCGCCATTTTGGATCAGCGAGCTGATCGCCAACGAAGTGATCAACATGGCGACCTCCGGCGCGCCGCGCAGCGGGCGATAGGCGAGCCGTTCGACCAACAGACCAACGCCTGCCACTAACAACATCGGCAACACCAGCGCCAGCTCCACTGGCAGCGCCAGCAGTGCGATGATGCCGAGGGCGAGATATGCTCCCAGCGTCATCATGTCGCCATGCGCGAAGTTGATCAGTCGCAGAATGCCGTATACCATCGTCAGCCCGATCGCCACGAGCGCGTAGAGACTGCCCAAGTTGAGTGCATTGACAAGTTGCTGGGCAAGATACGTAGGTGTAAGCACAGTTCAACCTCCGAGGTAGGCAGCTTTCACGGCTGGGTTCTCCGCCAGCGCGCGCGCAGTGCCTTGCAGGGCAACTTGTCCGGTCTCCAGCACGTACGCGCGGTCGGCGAGCTGAAGCGCTTGGTATGCGTTTTGCTCGACGAGCAGGATCGTCATGCCCTCGGCGCGCAGCGAGGCGATGACGCGAAAGATGTGCTCGACGACCAGTGGCGCCAGGCCGAGCGAGGGTTCATCGAGCAACAGCAAGCGCGGGCGGCTCATGAGCGCGCGCCCGATCGCGAGCATTTGCTGTTCGCCGCCGCTGAGCGTGCCAGCGATTTGGCGGCGGCGCTGCGCGAGGATGGGGAACAGCGCGAACACGCGCTCGAGGTCGCGCTGCACACCAGGCACGTCGTGGCGATGGATTGCAGCGAGGCGCAGGTTCTCCATCACGCTGAGGCGTGTGAAGATCTGTCGCCCCTCCGGGCAATGCGCTATGCCCATGCGCACAATTTGGTGCGGCGGTAAGTGATCGATCGCGTGTCCGTCGAAGGTAATGCGACCTTGCCTTGGGCGTAGCAAGCCGGAGATGGTGAGCAGGGTGGTGGTCTTGCCAGCGCCGTTGCTGCCGATCAGCGCGACGATCTCACCAACATCCACACGCAGATTGATCCCCTTCAGCGCGTGGATGTGTCCGTAGTACACGTGGACGTTGTCGAGGACAAGCATGGCTCGTTAGCGGGTGTTGGCGCCGAGATATGCCTGCAGGACGCGAAGGTCGTTTTGCACCTCCTCAGGTGTGCCCTCGGCGATGAGCTGACCGTAGTTGAGCACTTGCACGCGTTCGCAAATGCCCATCACCACGCGCATGTTGTGCTCGATGAGAATGATGGTGAGCTTAAGCGCGTCGCGCAAGTGGACGATGAGGTGCATGAGCGCGTCGGCTTCGGTGGGGTTCATGCCGGCGGCTGGCTCATCGAGCAGCAGCAGTTTTGGCTCGGTCGCCAACGCCATGGCGATCTCGAGGCGACGCTGTAAGCCATAGGGCAGCGCATCGGCTTGAAGGTTGGTGTGGGCATCAAGTCCTAGCGTGGCGAGCAGCGCCATCGCACGCTCGCTCAGCATGCGCTCTTGCGCATAGAAGCGTGGCGGGCGCAGCACGGCTGTGAAGAAGTGAGAAGATTGGCGAGCTTGCAACGCTACTTTCACATTGTCGAGCACCGACATGCGGCGGAACAAGCGGATGTTTTGGAAGGTGCGAGCGATGCCGGCGCGGCAGATCGCGTCTGGCGCAGCACCTGTGAGATCGCGCCCATCAAACACGATGCGCCCTCGGTCTGGCGTTACAACGCCGGTCAGGATATTGAAAAGCGTGGTTTTGCCTGCGCCATTAGGACCAATCACACCGAGCAGGGTATAAGGCTGAAGGCTCAGGGCATACTCGTGCAACGCTTGCACGCCGCGGAAAGCTTTGCTGAGCTGCGTCACGTAAAGCAGGGGCGCGCTTGGAGGCACCGTGCTCACGGCATGGATTGTAGTGTGGGCAGGCTAAAGTTGTCTCTTGTTCTTGCCTGCGATCACCTTCGCGCCTATGAGCGAAAGCACAGTCATCGTTGCCCCAAGTCCTGCGCTTGCTGCCTCGGTCGTTGAGTTGCATTGCCTGAGCTTAACTCTCCCAAGCACAAGAAGCTGGGAGGGAGTGGCTATTATTCAGTGAATGAACTGTCCACACTGCAACGGCTCCTATCTTGTCAGGGCGGTGTTTCGCGCGGAAGGCGGAGCACTTGGAGCTGTGGGTGTTGTGGTTGTTTGCGCGTTGCTGGAATCGAGTGTGTCTGATGCGGCGCAAGTATCCGAGGTATCGCTTCTATCCCCGAGACTTCGTATCAACTTTTGTTTAGCCACTCCCGGCTGGGATTTCACTTGACGGCGATAAGCGGGCGGCATATACTTGCAACGCACCCGAGAGTGCTGAACACTGCGATGTGAGCTTCAGCGCCTGATTTTGAGAACCCAACGATAACCGAAAAGGAGGGACGCAAAGGTGTTCAGGAAAGCAGTCGCATTCTCTTCTGCGGTTGCCTTGTTTGTGCTTGCGGGGTGTGCGATGCCCACACCTACGCAGCTACCTGCGCCCACGGAGGCACCCACGATGCCTCCGCCAGCGCCAACGGTTGCACCCACTGAGGCTCCCACTGTCGCACCCACCGAAGCCCCTACAGCTACGCCGCTAGCCCTGACCGGCATACAGGCCCCATGCACTCCCGAAAATGCTACCGATCCGTACCCGAGTGGGAAGGTTCGTTTGGTGATTGGCACTGGAGGCACGGGTGGCGTGTTCTACCCCTACGGCGGAGGGATTGCACGCATCCTCTCGGAGAAGATGCCCAACACAGAGGCAACGGCTGAGGTCACTGGTGGATCAGTGGACAACAACAAGCTCCTTGCCAAAGGAGAGATAGACATCGGCTTTTCGACACTGGATAGCGCTTTCGAGGCTTCGCGCGGTTCTGGGGTGTATCAAGATGTTGGTCCGGTGCCGCTCTGCACCATTGCGACCCTGTATCAGAGCTTCGTCCACATCGTAGCTCTGGAGGAGAGCGGCATCAACAGCGTTGAAGACATGAAGGGGAAGCGCGTCTCCATTGGGAGCGCTGGCAGCAGCACCGAAGTCGCAGCGCGGCGCATCTTGGAGCTTGCGGGCATCAATCCTGATGCTGATATCCAGCGCGAGAACCTCGGCGTTTCGGAAAGCGTTAACGCCATCAAGGATCGCAAGATCGATGCTTTCTTCTGGATCGGTGGTCTTCCCACAGCCGCAGTGAAGGACCTAGTGAGCACGCCGGGCATCAAAGTCAAGTTCATCGGCGCTGGTCAGTATGTGGACAAGCTGCGCGAGAAGCACGGACCGCTCTATGTGCGCACAACGTTGAGCAAGGAGATCTACAACCTTGAGTCTGATGTGGAGGGCATCGGGATCGGAAATGCGCTGTTAGTGAATGCTAAAGCCAACGAGCAGTTGGTTTACGACATCCTCAAGACGATCTTTGACAACCTCGAAGAGGTGAAGTCGGTTCACCCCGAGGCGCGCAAACTTTCCTTGGAGACGGCAGTAACTGGCTCCTCAGTGCCTTTCCATCCCGGCGCCATTCGCTTCTACACCGAGCGCGGCGTCTGGAAGCCATAGAGGCATCTGAGCATGCCGCCTCAGTAATCAGCGCGGGATGCAGCAGGGGGCAAGAAACCTGCCTGCTGCATCCTGCTTTTGCGTCTCGTGTTGCTGGGAATCCATCCCGAGTTGTGCCTGAGTGCTTGAGCCCACCATGAGCTTCTCCTCATCAAAACCCGCCGCGACCACCTCTTCGGAAAGTGCTAGTGAGGCAACTCTTGAGCAGAGCCGTGTTGAAGCGCTGATCGAGAAATACGAGAGCGAGTCTCCCACGCGCAAGCTTGCAGGTCCTTGGGCGTTCGTTGTCGGCGTGTTGGCGATCGCGATCTCGGTTTACGGCCTGTACTGGACGCAATACAGCATCACCACCCAAGTGTATCGTGCGACTTTTCTGGCGCTGGTAGCGGTGTTGGTGTTTTTGACCTACCCGATCAACCTCAAACGCACTTGGGCACGATGGCTGGTCGGTGTGATAGGCTTGCTTGCCTCAGTAGCAGGCGCGGTGTATTTGCTGGAGCGTTTCCGCAGCACCCCACAGCCTGCCAGCCTCGGTGTGATGCTTGCGCTTATGGGGGTACAGGCGCTGGCGTTCCTTCTCTACCCGCTGCTCAAAACCTCTGATACGCGCGTCACTTTCCCTGATATTTTGCTTGCTGGGCTTTCGGTAGTGAGCTTGGGCTACTTGGTGCAGAACTTCCAGGGCGCGCTGCAGCGCATCGTCAACCCAACGCCTATCGAAGTGGCGATGGGGCTAGTGTTGATTGTTGTAGTGCTCGAAGCCTCGCGCCGAACTACAGGTCCAGCGCTTGCCCTTGTGGGCATTTTCTTCGTCTTCTACGCGTTTGCTGGTCCGCTCTTCCCCGAGCCTTTTGACCACCGCGGTTATCGGCTCGAGCGCTTGGTGGGGCAGAACTACCTCACCCTGGAGGGCATCTTTGGCATCCCGCTCGATGTAGCGGCGACATTCATTGTGCTCTTCACGATCTACGGCGCTGTGCTCGAGTACAGCGGCGCTGGTAAGTTTTTCATTGATTGGGCTTTTGCTGCGATGAGCCGCAGCAAAAGCGGCGCTGCACCGGGGCGCACTGTGACCTTAGCCGGTTTTCTCCTAGGCACAGTGAGTGGCTCGGGTGTGGCGACGACGGTGACGCTTGGCGCCTTGACATGGCCCATGCTCAAAAAAGCTGGCTACTCAAAAGAAGTGGCAGGCGGCATTTTGTCAGCCGCAGGGATTGGGGCTACGCTCTCACCGCCTACCTTGGGCGCTGCTGCGTTCCTCATCGCGGAATACCTGCAAATTTCCTATCTTGAGGTGCTCGTTTACGCCTCCATCCCCACTGTGCTTTACTACCTCTCCGCTCTGCTGATGGTGGAAGCGGACTCGCGGCGCATGCGCACACGCGCCGTCGAGACACAAGTTGCCTCTCTGCGCGAGCTGACGCTGCGCTACGGTTACCACTTCACCTCTCTATTCGCCGTTGCCATCCTGATGGCACTTGGGCAAACAGCCTTCATGGCGGTCTTCTGGAGCATCTTGATCGCCTTCTTGCTGAGCTTTCTGCGACCAGAGACGCGCCTCACATCGCTCCTTGGGCTAATCGTTGGCGTGATTGTCGCCATGGGGCTGCTGATAGTGGGTGTTGTGCCGATTAGCCGTGCGTCAAACGCTGCGTTTTGGGGGTTGATGGCGGCTGCGGTTGTAGCTTTGCTAAGCTGGGCTTATCAGCGCCTTCGGGGTCAGAATGCGCCGCTGCCTGCGCTCATTCTTGCTCTGGAGAGCGGCGGGCGTGGCTTGCTCTCGATTGCCGCAACAACAGCCGTCGCGGGCTTGATTGTCTCTGTGATCACGCTAACCGGGCTGGGCTTGAAAATCTCAGGGCAGGTAGTGAATCTTGCGGGCGGGAACGTGCTTGCCACTATACTGCTTGCCGCAGTAGCAGTTTGGGTGTTGGGGTTGGCGATCCCAGTGACGGCGAGTTACATCATTGCAGCCGTGATGGTTGTTCCGGCGCTCGTGAAAGTCGGCGTGCCAGAGCCAGCAGCGCACATGTTCGTGTTTTACTACGCAGTGCTTGCTGATGTCACCCCACCTACAGCGCTTGCGCCAGCGGCGGCTGCCGCGCTCACTGGCGGCAAACCTTATCAGACCATGTTGATGGCATGGAAGTACTGCCTGCCCGGTTTCCTCGTGCCTATCATGTTCACCTTGAAGCCAGAAGGGACGGCTTTGCTGCTGGGTCGCATTGGCGACCCCATGCAGCTCTCCTTCACATTCTTCCAGGACCCGCTCTTCACGGTTTGGTCGTTCTTCACGGCGTGCGTTGCTGTGGGGATGTTCGCGGCTGCGTTCGGCGGCTGGCTGCGCCGCGAAGCGAACTGGCTCGAGCGCGGCTTGATGGGCTTAGGAGGACTAGCGTTGCTCAACGCTGACCTTGCTACCGACGCGCTTGGCTTTGCGATCCTCGGCTTCACGCTCAGCTTGCACTGGCTACGCATGCGGCAAGCGTCGCAGCCGACGTGAGTGCTTGAGGCTTGGCTTGCCGCTTCTATCGCCTCGCAGCGTCCTTGCGCTGTGCGGGCTGGCGCAAGCGGTAATCCTGCGCTGAGATTTCCACCACACTGCACAACAGCGTGTCCTGCAGGCGCGAGGCGAGGCGCGCTTCGAAGTCGGAAGGTCTTGTGTTAGTGGCGATCATCGTCCACAGCAGGTTGCGATA
>JANWUW010000089.1 GCA_025057935.1 Thermoflexales bacterium | reverse complement strand
GTGCCGATGGCGTCGAGGCGAAACCCATCCACGCCCATGTCTAGCCAGAAGCGCACCGCTTCCCACATGGCTTCTTTCACAGCAGGGTTACGCCAGTTGAGGTCGGGCTGCTCTTTGAAGAAGAAGTGGTAGTAGTACTGCCCAGTGTGCGCATCGAACGTCCATGCGGAGCCGCCAAAGACAGACCACCAGTTGTTCGGCGGGCCGCCATCGGGCGCTGGGTCGCGCCACACGTACCAATCGCGCTTGGGGCTGTCGCGGCTGCTGCGCGATTCGATGAACCAGGGATGCTGATCTGAGGTGTGGTTAAGCACCAAGTCGAGTAGCACGCGGATGCCGCGCGCATGCGCCTCATGCAAGAAGCGCTTGAAGTCGTCAAGCGTGCCATACTCAGGAGCGACGTTCACGTAGTCCGCGACGTCGTAGCCGCAGTCCACGTTCGGCGACGGGAAGTGCGGCGAGAGCCAAATCGCGCCGATGCCCAACGACTGCAGGTAGTCCAACTTGGAGAGGATGCCTAGGAAATCGCCAATGCCATCTCCGTTGCCGTCTGCGAAGCTGCGCGGATAAATCTGGTAGAAGACAGTGGTTTGCCACCAAGGGCGTGTCTTGCTTGCCATGGTCTGCCTCGATTCTGCAGAGGTATAGCTCAAGCAGTGCAGCATGTCAAGCAAGAAGAACAACGCACCATCTTCGCGCATGAGCTAGAGTAGTTAGGTCACTCGGGTCTCGCGCAGGGCTTCGAGCGTCTCAGGCTGCACAGCTTTGTGTCGTGCTTATCTTCTTTCTGGCTTAACCTTTGGCATCAATCCAACGCGCTGCATGGTTGCTGTGCCTCACAGCAGATACGGCTTGTTGTGCATCAACATCCTTCGCCTGTCTCTTGCTGATCCTGCGCAGTCAGAAGGCAAACGAACCCAAGCAGACCTCGATTGTCACCCACCTTGTTCCCATAACATCTGCGCCCGCGTAGTCCATGAGTTGCGCGGGCGCAGATGAAGCTAGCCTGCGAGCAATTGTGCAAATTCAGCGGCGTATGATGGGCACAAACACGCGCGCCGTAGGCGTGAAACAAGTGTAGATCCGAACATCGTCGATGAACCAGCCCAAATCGTCGACGCTGTTATCCGTACCAATTCGGAAGCGGAAGCGCACGCTCTGCCCAGCCAGGGAGCTTAGGTTGAGTCGGCTGGAAATGTAGCCATTGCTCACCCTCGAGAAGGCGCGGCGCCCTCCTAGCGGATTTTGGGAGGAGGTGGAGAGCACTCCGTTGTAGCCATTGTGAGTGAACAGCGAGCCTGCGTCAGACCATGTGGCACCGTTATTCGTGCTGTACTCCACAACGCCACCGTCGAAGAAGGATGTGGAGGAGGCCTCAAAGTCGTAGGCATGGCTGAAGTGCAGGTAGGGGGTTGAGCCCGCAGGCAAGTTGACGCTCGACCTCATGCCAATGTAATAGTCACCAACATATGCTTGGTCGTATCCCCAGAAGTTGTATGTCCCGCTGGTCGCATACGTGAGATCTGGCGGCTGCGGGTAGTACCACTCATTCACGCCTTGAATTGCTCCGCTCTGCCACAGACCGCTGGCAGGGTTCTCTAGGTTGTCGAAGAAGAGGTATCGTGGAAGCTGTCCTGGGGGACACAGCGGCGCTCTCGGTGCAGGGCAACCAGAGGGTTGCTGATTCATCTCCACTGCGTCCAGTGCGTTCCTGACCTGCTGGCAATCTGCGCTGGAGATGCCACTTGTGCCAATCAGCAGCGAGCAACTGGTCAGCAAGGCATTGTACAGGTCTCGGTAGTCACTGGCTGACGTGAGAAGGTGTGCTTGCACCAGATAGAAGATCTTTGCAGTCTTGTCGATTCCAATACCAGTGACGTTCCTCCCATTGAATGAACCACCATCCACCATGAGGAAAGCCGCTTTGTTGCCTACCCCGCTGTTGGAGTGCACTCCGCCGTTGTCGCCTGGTGAACACCAGTAGTTCGCGCTCCCCATTCTGTCTGGGTGTCCGTAGGCAGGGGGATTGCTCATGCTGCGTATTGCGCCGATCGGCAGCTCTTCGCCAATCAGCCAACGCACTGACGGTGAGTCGTTGCCCTGTCCATTGGTGAGGTCAACGAACTCGCCCCAAATGTCAGAGAAGGCTTCGTTGATCGCACCGGATTGGTAGTAGTAGAAGAGGTTTGAGGAGAATTGTGTGACTCCGTGTGTAAATTCGTGGGCCACTACGTCGTCGACCACGAATCCATCCCCGTAAACCGCCTGAACGCCATTCCAGAAAGCGTTCTGATAAGGGCAGGAACCGCTCCGCGGACAGAAGCGCACTGTCTGAATCAGCGGCATCCCTGCTCCGTTAAGGCTGTCTCGGCCGTGTCTCGTCCAGTAAAAGTTATAGGTGTGACCCGCGTAGTCGTAGGCGCGGTCCACCTGGGCTATGCCCGTCGGGCCTTGCCCTTCTGTGCGCCTCAAGTTTGCAGGATTCTGGAGCTGATTGCTCGGGATGTTAGCGTTGTCGTAGACCCACCGATTCAACGCTGTGCTCACTTGGTTGAAGTTCAGGGCAACGTGACCGAGCTGGGCGTCGATCAACACGAGCTCTCGGATGGGCAGAGGCTCCACAGGGGTGATCTCGAGCCGCCACACCAGCCGGCTGCTCGGCAGACCCGGCCCGCCCAAGATCCTCGGATCGTAAATCCACAGCTCTGGCTCGCTTGCGACAAGGGCTTGGGGTTCTAAGCCGTACTCCTTCGCAACTTGGGCGATGGCAGTCTGTTTTGCAGCTTCGGGGGTGATCCTGGGTGTAATGTCCAAGTCGAGTCCTGGAAGGACCTCGCCGCTGGCAGCAAGCACACGGCTACGCGCGTCTAGCGTGACGACGAGCTCCCCGCCAAGAACTGGGATGCCACGATACACCTGCTGGAAGCGCACAAACGTGTGCGGTTTCTTGCCTTCCTCACTGCTGGTGGTCTGGCGCATCACAACTAGCTCGCTTTGCGGATCGCGCAAGCCGAATACATGACCGCACTGAGCGAGGTAATGCTGCGCCGCAGAAACCGCATGTGCTGTGTTCGAGAACTGCTCAACCTGCAGAAGCGGCAGCTCTTGTGTGCCACTCAGGAAGCGAACCATGCTCGTCTCTGAGTGGAAGTCAACGGAGCTCGCCGCAGCAAGGCAGTCCTGTAACGACTGGGGTTGAGGTTGGGCTTCGGCTTGCGCTGCATTGGCGCGACCTGGAAGCACGTGACTGATTGACAAGGCAGTGATTGTTGTCAATGCTAAAACACGCTGAAAGGCAGCTTTCATTTTGAGTCCTCCCCAACAAGAGCGAGACATGTGCAGTGCTCCTCAGGATGTCAGCTTGCCTGCAAGAGCTTGTGTTAGCAACCGGCTCAAGAGCTCAATGAAGGGCGCGATTTCTGCTTCTGAGAGATTGATATCGTCATAGCTGAAAGACAGGCGCTCCGTGCCGCGACGGACTTCAAGCATATAACTCAAGCAATCGCGACAGCGACTAATGGGTGGTGTTGAAACACGCGCTGGGGTCACTCGAGTGACCCAAGAACGAATTTCTCGCATCGTCTCCTCAGGAAGCTGCGCAGTCACCTCCTTGCCTAAGGCTTTGTCAACGACGGTAAGCCTGCCCTCGTCAGACAACTCGAGCTGGCGCTGGAGTCCTGCCAAACCTCCTGTTACGCTGAAGCTAATGTGCCACTCCGAGCGTAGCGTCTCTGCTGGAATAGTCGTTGGTTGGACGAGAGTCACCCTTTGCGACGCGCAAGCAGCCATGAACCATAGGGCTGCCCCCACTATTGGGGCAAGACCTAACCTGGAATACCTCTTCGCCGCGTTTACGACAGTGGCACCCCAGCCCCGCGCTAGCCTCTCTCGGTTCTCCCGAACCACCATAAGCTTCCCCTTGTCATCTGATTCTAAACATAGCGTTGTGTGCTGTCAATGGGGCACCTGCACTGACAGAGCATGCTGCACGTGTGTGTTGGTCGTTGGTACGGAGGGAGGGAATGCCCAACTGATGCACAGAAGGCGCAGCCTCGCGATTGGGTTGCCGAAGTCACTGCGTTTGGCAGCGCGTTTTACACCTTGTTCCTCCTGCCGCACGAGGAAGACGACAGCATGGGGCTTACGCGGCTGGGACGGAGGTTGGCGCACGTGAGAGCGAAAGCGCCGAGTCGGTGGAAGGCGCAAGGTTGATTCGTGCAGCAACAGGGGGTGGAGACAGGGCGGTTGCGGCGAGTGGTAGTGGTTGATTGGATGGCGGGTAGGCGGGCGGTTTTGGAGTGTGGGTGCGCGAACAGGCTGGAGCGGCAGACTTGCGACGGCGAGCGTTTGCGGTATTGCCGCGGAGGTGGGCGACACGGCAGACGTGTGTGTGGATGAGGTGGCGACTGCGATTGAGCAAGGACCAAAACAGTGTGAGCTGGACTTACCCGGCGACGGTAACATTCCGTTGGGCGGCGCTTGAAGGAGCTTGGAGTTGAAGCAAGCGTTCAGGAGCTATCTGTCCCTCATTTGCTTCAGTGCATGCAGTGCTCTCTCAATCTCTTGTTGCATCTGATGGATGATGGCGATTAGTTCTTCTGGCGTGCGTTGGTCGGAGTTGTCAGGCGCGTTGGGATTGAATGCTTTCAGGTTGTAATCCCTTTTGCGGATTGTTTCGATGTCCTCATACCAACTGCGCTTGCTGATCCTCTGGGGATCGTCAGGCGGCAACGCTAGACGCGTGAAAAAGTCGTCGAAATCCGCTAGAGTGAGCGGTCGTTTCTTGGTGACCTTGACGTCGGAAAGATCGTAGTACCAGATGCGTTGTGTGCGACGACCCTTGGTGAAGAAGAGCAAGTTGGTCTTGACCCCCGCTCCAGCATTCACAAAGACATTCGGCGGCAGGCTGACAACACACCAGAGATCACATTCTTCCAGCAACTTGCGCTTTGTTTGTTGAAAAGCATCGGCCTTAGTGTGGAACATCACCCCCTCATCAATGACCATTCCGCACGTGCCACCAGGAGCTAAGGCGTCAATGATGTGTTGCAGGAACAACACCTGCGCCTTGCTCGTCTTGAAAGCAAACTGCGCTTGAGCTTCTTTGCTGCCGAAAGGTGGATTGGTTAGGATGTAGTCGAACTGCATCGGCGCGCCTTCAAATAGACTGTCATCAGTAGCAACGCCGGTCAGCGTGTTGCCATGCCAGATGCGCGGCAGGTCAATGTCGTGCAAGACCATATTTGCTAGGCAAATAGGAATGGCCTCATTGGTGTGCTCGCGTCCCCAGAAGGTCTCGGTCTTGAGTTGCTCAATCTGGGTGGGGGTAGGGCTTTGAGCCATCATGTGCTTGTAGGCTTCGATAAGAAAGCCGCCCGTGCCACAACAAGGATCATACACTTTGCGGCCCAGTTGCGGATTGACCGTGCGCACGATGACGCGAATGATCTCGCGCGGCGTGAAGAACTGTCCGCCATCGTTGGCTTTTTCACCTAGACGAGGGAGCAAACCTTCAAAAGCTTGGGAGAGCAAGAAGATGTGTTGGTCGCTGATCTCGGCGCGTGCAAGCGCGTCCACGCGGTCAAGCGCATCCAATAAATTGGTCTCGCTTTCTAGGATGGTGCGTTCTTTGTTGGCAAAGATCATCCCAATGACTCGCTGGCGGGGAGTGGCACCAGAGCGCAGAGCGCGCAGGTAAGGAAAGAGCTCGTTGTTGACAAAGTTCAGGAAGGTGCCCAGAGACTTCTCGGTTAATTCACGGCGCTTCCAGCCGGGTTGAAAGCCGTCTCTCTGGAACAAGGGCATGGGATCATCTGGCGGCGTAGCCCAATCGCGCCAGCGGTAGGGCGGCTCAATCGAGGGTGTGAAGGGCACCCTCAATGCGAGGGCGTGAGCCTCTTCTTCGGCTTCCTTCTGGTCGAGCGCGACGAGGAAGAGCATCCAAGTCAACTCGGGCACGTAGAGCCGAGCCCCCTTAGCCTTGTCGCGGCGCAGAATGTCGCAAATGCTCCACACGGCGCGGTCGAGCGCAGCCTGAGAAGTGATTTTGGTATTGTTGCTATCCCTGTGTGCCATATTCACTCTGTTGGCACCTCGAACCCGCCAAACATCTCATTCAACAACGCTCTTGGCAGCGCCTGGGCTGCCTCCAACTGCCGCTCTGCTGCCGCGCACAGCCGCGCTACTTCCAACATTTGCGCTTCCAAGCGAGCGAGTAGCACATCCTGCTGGTCAGCAGGAGGGAGTGGAAGGGTCAGCGATCGCAGTACATCATCACGGACAGCCGCTTGACCTATCCATCTGTCGGCAGCTCTTTCGAAGTAGCGATTTGTCCACAGGAAACGCAGATAGAAGGCTAGCCAGCCAGGGCGCACAATATCGCTACGAGTTCGTAGCCTAGTTAGATGATTGCTGAAGACGTAATCGCCGTCGTCAATAGTGAACAAGGCAGTCTTGCCCACGAGTTCCGCGCTGTTTGTGTTGTTGAAGAGGACGTCTCCTTTCTGGAGACGATACTTGCCCAGATCGTTTTCGCTCACGGGAATACGCCATACCAATGACAGGTCTATCCTTCCATCCGAGGATATGTTGTTCATTCTTAGGTGGGGAACACCCTCAGACAATGACTTGTCTCCGCAGGCTATACCTGTTTGCACATCGGTCAAGTAGTCCCCCAACCTTACCCATCGCCAGCTAGGGGGCAGGGGGCGCTTCTTCTGTCGGTCTGTCATCACGGCGCCAACAGCCTTACTTTCGTCTCGCGAATCAATTCCTCCAGCGACAGACGCAAGCCCAGCAGTGCATTGAACCCGCCAGCCCGCTGCACTTCCTCTGCGTCGAACAGACGGGGCGTCTCCAGTTCATCAATGCCGCCGCGTTCGAACTGCTTCACCATCGCCATTAGCACTGCAGCCGCCTTGCCGGGCAGTCCCCTCAGCCAATCGCGCTGCTTGTAGGTAAAAGCCGCCGCGCGCTCGGCGCGAGAGCGCGCTGCCACGCCATAGCCTAACTCAGCCAACACATCGTACAGGTCGCACTCCTCTTGTTGATCGCGCAAGAAGCGAATCAGGTGCACTGCAGCGTCACCGCCCAATCGCCCCAGCAATGCACGGCGGCGTTCGGGCCAAACCCAGTAGTCGCGCAGGTCGTCCAGCGTGGGCGCTTCTTCGGTTAGTCGCGCTGCTAGTCGTTGTTCGTATTCTTCGATGGGCATCAGCGTCTCGCGGCCGTCTTTCTCTACCACGATTGCCCGACCGTTGCCGTACACATGCACATCAAAGCCCTCGACGCGAATGATGCTAGGCAGCGACCGAGTCGTGTAAGGCGGTTCGGCTTCAGCTACTTGCGCTACGAGTGCGCGAGGCGGTAGCTGCGTCGAGTCTTCGATTTCGCGGGAAGGCCGCGCGCGAGATTCGAACGGCTGCCCGAATAGGCGTGTGGCGTTAGTGTAGTCGTAGACGCGGAACATCAGCTTGCTGCCGCGTGGCTCGCCGGTGCGCGTGCCGCGCCCCACCCGTTGGTAGAACTCGATGGGCGACTGCAGGTATTGGAAGAAGACCACGTTTTCCAGGTTGGGAATATCCACACCCGTGGAGAGCAAGTCCACCGTCGTTGCCACGAAGTGTGAAGTCTTGGAGCCGCGGAATTCTGGGATTAGGTCGGCAGCCGGCGGGCGTAAGTTGGGGTTGCCAGTATATTGGAAGGCATAAGGCTCGACCGGCTGTTGGCTGTTGGCGCGGCATCAGTCTCGATACAAATTGTTCATCTCATGCGCCACCATCGTGGCGTGAGTGTCGCGCACGCAAAAGATGATCGTCTTTTGATGGGGGCCGCCTGTGTCGAGCAGATGTCGGAATAAGTCGGCGCACATCGCACGCACGCGGTCAGGCAACATCAGTTTCTCTTCATATTGGGTAGCCGTGTATCGTTCCTCGATCTCCTCCGGCATCACTTGCCGACCAGTGAACGGATCGGTAGCTGTGCGGCTTTCAATGTCCTCGCGGGTAATCTCGCGCTGGTCAAGGTCTACCACGCGGCGCACAACCTCAATAGCGGCAAGGTAGCCGTCCTCCTGCCCCATCCACATCGGATACTCGTAGACCGGCTCGCCAAAGTACTGGATGTTGTGGGCAGTGATGGCTTCGTCCGCCTGCCGCGCTGGGTCATTCCTCTTGCCGCCGACAATGGTGCGCGGCGTAGCCGTCAAGCCGATGTGTACAGCATCAGGGTTGTCCTTCAGGATGATGCTCCACTTACCCCAAGCGGAGCGATGGCACTCGTCAATGATGATGTGGCTGAAAAAGTTGGGCGGGTAATTCTCGCGCCAAAAGCGCGGCTCGTCGTCGGCGTCGGTGATGTTCAGGGTCTGGTACGAAGCGATCAGGATGCGCGCGTTCTTTTGCGGGTTAGTAGTGGTCACAATCTGGGCATTGTCGCCGAAGACAGCGTGCATCTTCGCCCAAGCTTGAGTGCGTAGTTCGTCCCGATCGCACACAAAGAGTGCGCGGCGCAGTTGCCCAGCTTATGCCAGTTTATACAGCAGTTGCGCAGCAACGACCGTTTTGCCCGTGCCAGTTGCTAGGGAGAACAGGACGCGCTTGCTTCCTTTTGCAATCTTTTCCAACGCTGCGCGGATGGCTGCGTCTTGGAAGTACCAACGGGCGGCATCCCCACCTTTGTAGGGGATCCACAACGCCTGCGCTTGCTCATCGTCTAAGGCATAACCTCTGAGCGCTTCATAACGCTGCCGGAGTTGGTCAGGGGTCGGGAATTGGGTCAGCGGCAAATTGTCAATCGTTTTGTTAGTGTCCTCAGCCCATTCGGCATACAGATGACCGTTTGTAGAGAAAACAAACGGGACGTGAAATCTGCGGCGGTAGTCCAAAGCCTGCTGAATGCCCAAAGCTGGTATCTCATCTTCTTTCTTTGCCTCAATGATCGCTACAGCCAGCGGCGACTTGCCGGGTTTGGCCGGCAGGCAAAGCAAATAGTCAATGCGCCCCTTGCGTCTGCGGGGCTTGCCGCCAATGATCTCAGTAGCTCCCACCGTTCTTTCGACGCGGATCAGATCTTCCGTCCAGCCTCGTTCGCGCAGCTTCGGGTAGATTAGTTCGCGTCGGGTCTGGTCTTCGTTGCGACTCATACTGCTTAGTAAACCTTATAAGCACGCGCTCGGCTGAAGAGAGATGTGGTTAGTTGAGCACTTGTTGCAGCATGACTTGAGAATCGGCAGGCAAAGCACTGGCACAACAACTGGAATCAGCCGCTTCCGTTGCGCTGGGTGTGATTGACTCCAGTCAGCACATCGTTGCTGGCTGTTCCCCGTCGGCTAGAATAGCGCCGTCTCCATGAAGAAGATCACCCGCAACGTTTACTATCACACCACCACCGACGGCATGAACATCGGCTTGGTCGTTGGGGAAGATGCGGTGGTGTGCGTGGATCTGCCAGTGAACCCAGATGAAGCGCTCGCATGGAAAACGCAGATCGCTGAGTTGACCGATCGCCCCATTCGCGCGGTGATGTTCACTTCTTCTGACCGCCTGAACAGCGAAGCCGCCGAAGCGTTTGGCGTCACCATCATCGGGCACACTTCTGCATTTGCCCAGCCAGCGCCATCCAGCGAGGTCGAGGTTGTGACCATCGTCGAGCCGACGCCAGTGGTGATGACGCCGCTGCGCTTGTTGCCCGGCGTGCCGCAACTTACTTTCGACCGCGCCGCCAGTGTGGTGGTCTCTCGAGAGCCGTTGCAGTTGGTGGACATTGTGCACTACGGCGGCTACGCGCTCGATGCCAGCGTGGTGATGCCGCGCGGCGTCGGTGTGGCGTTCGCCGGCGGGATCGCTACCATGAATCAACCGCCTGTGCTCACGCAGGCGGACTTCGCGCGCTGGCTCGAGGTGCTCGACATGCTAAAGTCGCAGACTGACTTCACCACGCTCGTGCCCGGCTGTGGACCAGTGACCACGCCCATCGAGGCTGCGAACTTCACGCGCACGTACATCGAGACCGCGATCGCCCAAGTGCGCGATCTCATTCGCGCGAACCAAACGCGCAGCGACCTGACCACGCTCGTCCCCAAGCTGATCGAGTTCTGCCAGACACTTGGCGATGAAAGCCGCGCGACGCGCCGCGCAGCTGATGCCGTGCTCGACCCGCGTGTGGTGCGCGCAGGCTTAGAGCGCATCTACGATGACTTCAAAGCAGGGGTGTTGCGCTGAGGAGGCGTCAATGATCGTCGTTGTTGGCAGTCTGAACTACGACCTAACTGTGCGCACGGCGCGCTTCCCTCAGCCCGGCGAGGCGGTGATTGGCGAGAGCTTCACCACAGCGTGTGGGGGCAAGGGCGCCAACCAAGCCTACGCAGTGGCGCGCATGGGTGGGCGCGTGGCGATGATCGGATGTGTCGGCAAGGACGCCTTCGGCGAAGCAAGCTTGGCGAGCCTCGAGGCGGTCGGCGTGGATACGCGCCGGGTGCTGCGCCGCGACGACGTTTCCACCGGCGTGGCGTTCATCCTCCTCGACGCCAGCGGGCAAAATGAGATAGTCGTTGCGCCTGGCGCCAATCGCACGCTCAGCGCAGCTGACCTCGCGCAGTTTGTGGATGTCTTCGGTCAGGCGCGCGCGGTGATCACCCAGTTGGAGACCACGCTCGAGGCTACGCGCGCGGCGCTTGAGCAAGCTCGCGCAGCTGGCGCGATTGCAGTGCTCAATCCAGCGCCCTTTGCGCCGCTCGAGGATGCCGTGCTGCGCGCGTGCGATTTCCTCATCCCGAACGAGAACGAGGCGGCAAATCTGTGCGCGTGCCCGGTGCGCACCCTCGACGAGGCGCGCGCGGCTGCAGTGCGATTGCGCGCACGCGGAGCGCGTAACGTGCTGATCACACTTGGCGCGAACGGCGTGTGGGTAGAAGCCGAGCAGTGGCAAGGGCATGTGCCTGCGTTCACAGTGCCAGTGGTGGACACCGTCGCAGCCGGCGACGTGTTCATCGGCGCCTTCGTCACGCGACTTGTGGAAGGTGCAGATGTGCGCGAGGCGGCGCGTTTTGGGTGCGCAGCGGCTGCTATCGCCGTCACGCGCCCCGGCGCGCAACCCAGCATCCCCAGCCGCCAAGAGGTTGAGGCGTTCCTAAGCGCCTGAAGTGCAGACAAAAACCGCCAGAGCGTCCCCAGCTTCTGGCGGTGCATGTGATTGATTCAGCAGCAAGCTGTGATTACGATTGCTGCTTGCTCGCCATGTGCTGCTCGAGATAAGCCACGGCTTCGCCCACAGTGGTGATCTTCTGGGCATCCTCGTCAGAGATTTCGCCGCCGAAGGCTTCCTCAAACGCCATGATCAGCTCAACGAGGTCCAGAGAATCCGCTTCGAGATCTTCACGGAAGCGGGCGTCCATCGTCACTTTCTCCGGGGGCACGCCCAGGAGCTTAACGGTAAGTTCCTTGACGCGCTCGAACGTTGATTGCTCTGCCATTAGCGTCCTCCTGCTGATGATGCGTAGACGCGATTGTAACCGAGATAGCTCAAAGGTAGCAACACCGCCCCGCGGCGCAGGTTACGATGTAGCCCACGATGAGCGCAGACGAAGGGCGATCTATCGAGCAACGCAAAGCCGATCACATTCGCATCAACCTTGTGGAAGACGTGGATTCGCGGGTGACGACGGGGCTAGAGCGCTATCGCTTCATCCACAACGCCTTGCCTGAGATTGACGCCCGCCGGATTGACACTTCGCTCAGCGTGTTTGGCAAGCGGCTCAACGCGCCGCTGCTGATCTCCTCGATGACGGGCGGCACTGAGGAAGCACGCCTGATCAACCGCCGCCTTGCTGAGGCAGCGCAACACGCGCGCATCGCCATGGGGCTTGGGTCGATGCGCGCAGCGGTGTTGAAACCAGAACTCGCGTCCACTTTCCAAGTGCGCGATCTGGCGCCGGACATTTTGCTCTTCGCCAATATCGGCGCCGTGCAACTCAATTATGGCTTCACTGTGGATGATTGCCGAAGGGCGATCGAGCTGGTCGGCGCGGATGCGCTGGTCTTGCATCTGAACCCTCTGCAGGAGATCCTCCAGCCGGAAGGAGACTGGAATTGGTCGGGATTGCTGGAGAAGATCGAGCAGGTCGTGCACGGGCTGGCAAAAGATAGCGTGCCTGTAGTGGTGAAAGAAGTGGGCTGGGGGATTTCAGCCGATGTGGCACGCCGCTTAGCCGAGGTGGGGGTGGCAGCGATTGATGTGGCAGGCGCAGGCGGCACTTCGTGGAGCCAGGTGGAGATGTTCCGCGCAACCGACGCCGTGCAGCGCCGCATCGCAGCGGCGTTTGTGGATTGGGGCATCCCGACCGCGGATTCAATTCGCTACGTGCGCGAGGCGGCGCCAAGCGTGCTGGTCTTCGCCAGCGGCGGCATCACGAACGGCGTGGAGGGCGCGAAGTGCATCGCCCTAGGTGCCACTGCGTTTGGCATGGCGCGACCGTTTCTGAAAGCAGCCGCGCAATCCACGGACGCCGTTGTTGAGGAGATCGCTGTCGTGGTGGGGCAGTTGCGTGCGGTCATGTTGGCGGTGGGCGCGGCTGATCTCGCAGCGCTGCGCCACGCTCCGCTGGTTCGCGTTTAGGCAAGGTGCTCGGTGAAATCTTCTACAATCGCGCCGCGATGTCCCAAGCGGCAGAGCAACCCGTGCGCCGCTTGCAACTCACGGCTGAAGGCGTTGCGTGGACAGCAGTGTTGACATGCGCGCTGCTGCTGCGCTGGGCAAATTTGGCTTCAGCGTTGGATGAGGGGGAATCGGCGCAAGCGTTGCGTGCGCTTGCTGCGCTGCGCGCGCCCGATGCTGTGCTCAACGGCGCGTTCAGCGTGTTGCAGGCAGCGAGTTTGGCAACGTTCGGCGCGAGCGAAGGTGCAGCGCGTTTGCCTGCCGTAGTTCTGGGCACGCTGCTTGTCGGCACGCCGTTGCTGCTCCGCTCCATGTTGGGGCGCGCCGAAGCATTGACGCTAGGCGCTCTGTTCGTGCTCTCGCCAACCCTCACTTTTGCAGCGCGCAGCGCCGAGGGCGCGGTCGGCGCGTGGGGGCTTGCGTGGCTAGCGTTCGCCCTTGCCGTTAGCAATCGCGCAGTGAGCGCAGCTGTGGCGCTCGGGGTGACACTAGCGGCAGGTCCGGAAGGTGTGCCCGCTGCGCTCATCGCCATTGCTGCAGCAGTGGCAACAGGGTTTCGCGCCTCGGCTGCGCGACTGCTTCCGACTGCGGTGAGTGGGTTTGTGTTGGCTGCGAGCGCTGGCTTGAGCCGTTGGGTGGGACTGGGCGAAAGCCTTGCTGCCTTGGCGAGCGGTCTGTCTCCTGCTGGGTTGTTCTCGAGCGAGCGGCTGCTGATGGGCTTCGCGATCAGCGAGCCAATGGCGTGGATCGGCGCGCTGGCGAGCGGAGTGTGGCTTCTTGTGCAGCGCGCTAGCTTGCCTTTGGCGCGCGGCTGGGTTGCATGGCTCGTCGGGGGTGGGTTGCTAGTGCTCGTGCGCCCTGTGCCGTGGAGCGTGCTGCCGCTCGCGCTGGGCGCAGCCGGGTTGGCGAGCGTGGGTTACACGCGCCTGCTCGCCTTGCTGCTCGACGAGGCGCCTCGCTCGCTCGGCATTACAGGACTAGCAGCGCTTGCTCTCGCTTATGCAGCGCTTGCGTTGCGGCAGTTCGCCGAGAGCCAGTTACTGGCGTGGGGCGCGGCACCGTTGGTGAGCATCGCAATGCTGCTGTTGATTTTCTCCCTCGGCAGCCTCGGATTCAGTCCTGCAAGTTTGCTGCGCAGCGTCGCAGCGGCTGGCTTGATTTTTTTGGCGCTGCACACGTTGAGCGCAAATTTTCATCTCAACCTCGTGCGCCCCAATAATTCTGCAGAGCCTTACCGCGCATTGACACCAGCAGAAGGGCTGGGCGCGCTGATGCGCACTGTGCAGGCGCTAAGCACGCGCGCAACGGGTGAGCCTTATGCGCTGCGCGTTCATTACCCTGACGACGCGCCGGCTGTGCTGCGCTGGGCGATGCGCCACTGGCGGTTCGCTGAGGCGCATGAGGCGCAAGTGTGGTTGATGCCGTCAGAAGCGCAGCCCAACGTCAACCGCGCGCTGCTTGGGCACGGGTTTCTTGTCACTCAGCGTGCGTCTCTGCGCGCGCTTGTGTGCGCCGCGCCGGCGCAGTGTTTCGCCCTGGCACGTTGGACTGCCTTCCGCGAGGCGCCTGCCGTGCAAGCCGAGCGCTGGACGTTGTGGGTGGACGCTGATTTGGCGCTTCGCGCTAGCGGTTACCGCTGAACGAACGCGAGCAAAGCCCTATGGAATCCGCTCCTCATGCACTAGCCCGCCTCGAGACACAACTTGCGCGCCCCGTGATGCGACGCCTCACGTGGGAGCATGTTGCCTACGCGGCGCTCTTCGCGCTTGCGGTGCTCTCGCGCTTTTACGACCTCGGCGCGCGTGTGATGAGCCACGACGAAAGCCTGCACACGTATTTCTCGTATCAATTGGCGCAAGGGCGCGGCTTCCAGCACACGCCGCTGATGCATGGACCTTTTCTCTTCCACGTCACAGCGCTTAGCTACTTCCTCTTCGGCGCTGATGATTTCACGTCGCGCTTGCCGATGGCGGTCTTCGGCGTGGCGCTGGTCATGCTCCCGCTGGCGCTGCGGCGGTGGCTAGGGCGGTGGGGAGCGCTTGCCACGGCGCTGATGTTGCTCATCTCGCCCTCGATTCTCTACCACGCGCGCTACATCCGCCAAGAGCAAAGCATCCTGGTGTGGACGCTGCTCACGGCACTGTTCATCTGGCGTTACTTAGACGCACCGCAACCGCGTTGGCTGCTCGCCCTCGCTGCAGTGCTCGCGCTGCACGCCACGGACAAGTCCACGTCTTTCCTCGTTGTAGCGTGGTTGGTGATCTTCCTCGCGCCGTTGGCGCTGTGGCAGCTTGCGCGAGCGCGCGGCGACGTGCGCGACGCATGGGCGCTGGTTGCACTGGGCGGTTTCACTGCGCTGCTGATGGTCGGGTTGAGCATCGGCTTCGAGCGCGTCGGGAGCACGCTGGCATCAGCGCTTGGCGTTACTTCATTGGTCTCGACAAGCAACCTGAGCGTGCTGAACCTCAACCTCGGCACAGCGTTGCTCGTCGTCGCTTTGCTGATGCTGACGCTGCTCACAGCCTTGGTGCTGCACGGCATTTACCAACGGCTGTTTGGCGCATGGATGCATCGCGCGGTGCAAACGTCGCCAGCGCTCGATGTGATCCTCGTGCTGGTGACCACCACCATGTTCATGGGCTCGCCTGCGCTGCTGCTGATCAAGAATCGCATCTGGGAGCTGTTCCAAGGCGAGGAGCTAGTGCCGATCAGCCTGCTGGGCGACATGGCGAACCTGCAGTCCAACCCGCAAGTGATCACCACCATGCTCGCCATGGCGTTGGCGCTGGTGGCGATCGCAGTAGCGCTGGGGCTGTTGTGGCGACCGCAGCAGTGGCTTGGGGTCGCAGCGGTGTTTCTGCTGATCACCACCACGCTGTTCACCACGGTCTTCACCAACGCTGCCGGGATCGGCACAGGCTTTGTGGGTCAGCTTGGCTACTGGATGGCGCAGCAGCCCGTGCAACGCGGCAGCCAGCCCTGGTACTACTACTTCCTCATCACGCCGATGTATGAGTATGCAGGGATGCTCGGCAGCTTCGGCGCGGGCGTGTTGCTCGTCGCGCGTTTGCTGCGCGCGTGGCACCTGCGTTGCCTGAGCTCGGCGATCCAGACGCATCGCTTCGTGATCTTCGGCGTGTGGTGGACGATCGCGAGCTGGCTGATTTACACCCTCGCAGGCGAGAAGATGCCGTGGCTGATCACTCATCTCGCTCTGCCGATGAGCGTGCTGACGGGTTGGTTTGTGGGTCAAGTTGCTGAGCGGTTTGAGGCAGCAGCGCGCGCCATGCCGCGAGTGCAGTGGCTTGCGGCGCTGGGGCTGGGGCTGCTTGCAGTGATGCTGGGCGTGCGCCTTCTCTCGCTGATCGGCAGCCTCGATTGGGTCGCCTTTGATGCGCGCGCTGTGACGTGGATCTTCAGCGCGGCGCTCACGCTTGGCTTGCTGGCGGGCGTGTGGTTTGTGTTGGCGCGCTTGGCGCGCGCGGGCGCGCTTGCGGCGCTGTTGCTCTCTGCTTTCGCCGTGTTGGGCGCGCTCACAGTGCGCACGGCGGTGATGGTGACCTACATCAACTACGACTACGTCAAGGAATTTCTGTTCTACGCGCACGGCGCGCCGGGCGTCAAGATCGCGTTGCGGCAGATGGAAGACCTGCAGGCGCGGCTTGGCGGGAGCGAAGCGCTGCGCATTGGCTACACGCAGAACGTGAGCTGGCCGTTCTCCTGGTATCTAGTGCACTTCCCCGGCGCGCGTTACCTCGGCAGCGCGCTGCCGCCCGATGTCGAGACGATGCACGTCGTGCTTGCCAGCGAGCAGGACGCTGACTTCGCGCGCTGGAGCGAGCAGCTCAGCGAGCGCTTCGTGCGCTTCGACTACACGCTGATCTGGTGGCCCATGCAGGACTACTTCAACCTGAACTGGGAGCGCCTCAGCTACTCGCTGTTCAATCCGCAGGCGCGCGCTGCGCTCTGGGAGATCGCCTTCAATCGCAACTTTGAGCCTTACGCGCGCTTGTTCAACAAGACCACGTTGACCCCTGAGCGTTGGTCGCCCAGCCATCGCTTCTCGATGTTCGTGCGACGCGATCTCACCGAGCAGTTGTGGGACTACCGTTTGGCAGACCTGCTGGGCGATCGAGGCGCTGCGCCGAGTGCGGTGCGCCTTCGCAGCCCTGCCGCGATTGCGCTCGCGCCAGATGGCACGCGCTATGTGATTGACCATCAGCTCAACCGCGTGTTCCACCAAGACGCCGAAGGCAATCTCATTCGGAGCTGGGGCGGCTCTGGCAGCGCGCCGGGCTTGTTCAACGATGCTTGGGGGATCGCTGTGGACGCTCGCGGCGACGTCTACGTCGCCGACACGTTCAACCACCGCGTGCAGAAGTTCGACGCAAACGGCAACCTGCTGCGCACATGGGGGCAGCCCGGCGTAAGCAATGCGCCCGGCGAGGGCACATTCACGTTCTTCTTCGGGCCGCGCGCCATCGCGTTTGACCGCAACGGTCGCGTCTTAGTGAGTGACACTGGCAACAAGCGCGTGCAGGTGTTCGACGCCGAGGGCAACTTCATCACGCAGTTCGGCGAGCCCGGCGAGGCGCCAGGACAGTTCAACGAGCCGGTGGGCATCGCTGTGGATGAGCAAGGGCTGATCTACGTCGCCGACGTGTGGAATCGCCGCGTGCAGGTGTTCGACGCTGAATATCGCTTCGTGCGCGCGTGGCGCGTGCCCGCTTGGGAGAACCTCGACGTGGCAGTGTTGCAAGCGGTCGATCACAAGCCGTATCTCGCGGTAGGGGGCGGGCGCGTCTTCGTGAGCAGCCCGCGCACTGCAGAGGTCTTAGTGTTCACGCCGCAAGGCGAGCCGATCGACATGCCCGAGTTGAGCTTCGCGCCAGAGGATCGCCCCACGGGGGTTGCGCTGCAGGGCGATCGCCTCTACGTGACCAACGCGCAGAACGGCGCAGTGTTAATGTTCGATCTTGGCGCGGGAGACACTCCGCGGTGATCCGCGGAAAGCGCGCCTGTCCTCATCAGTGCTAAAGCAAACATCTCTGCGCTCTCGACGATTGCGCAGTGAGGGACTGGTCGCGCGGGCTGCGCGTCAAAAATTCAGAGGGCGAGAGCGGCCTTTCATGCGACTCAGCAAGGCTGCGCCAAGGGCGCGAGTGCGGATTGTTTGCGCACAACAAGTTGAACCTTCGCAGCAAGGCGCAAGTGACGAGACTGCAGTTTGTCCTTGCTCCTCACATGAGCCGCGGAGCGCTCAGACGTTCCGCAGCGCTGCTGCGTTTACGATACGATTGGCAGTGACGATGAAGCGTGTGCGCGTTGTGGTTGCCATGAGCGGCGGCGTGGACAGTTCGGTGGCGGCTGCGCTGCTGGTGGAGCAGGGCTACGAAGTGATCGGCATCATGCTGCGCTTGTGGGCGGAGGAGAGCGCCAACGGCGCCGCGCTGAATGCAAATCGCTGCTGCACGCCAGAAGCAGTCGCTGACGCGCGCGCCATCGCTGAGCTGCTTGGCATCCCGTTCTACGACATCCACGCTGAGCAGGTGTTCAAAGCGCGCGTGGTGGACGCCTGGGTTGCTGCGTATGCGCAAGCCACTACGCCAAACCCTTGCTTCGCGTGCAACCGCAGCGTGCGCTTTGGCTTTCTGCTGCAAAAGGCGCGCGCGCTCGGCGCGGATTTCCTCGCCACGGGTCATTACGCGCGCGTGGCGCGCGATGAGCGCGCGAGCCCGCCGCGATACCGGCTGCTCAAAGGGCGCGATGCGCGCAAGGATCAGAGCTACGTGCTGCATGTGCTTGGGCAGCGTGAGCTTGCCTATGCCATGTTTCCCGTTGGGGAGTACACGAAGGAAGAAGTGCGCGCGTTGGCGCGTCGCTTTGGATTGCCTACCGCTGAGCGTGCCGAGAGCCAAGACTTGTGCTTCCTCGCGCATGGCGACTACCGCAGTTTCCTGTTGCGCCACGCGCCCGAGGTGGCGCGCCCGGGCCCGATTCTTAATACGCGCGGCGAAGTGATCGGGCAACATGAGGGGCTGGCGTTTTACACCATCGGGCAGCGCCGCGGGCTGCATGTGCATCCTCGTGTTGCAAATGCAGAGCCGCTCTACGTGCTGCAGCTTGACCCCAGCCGCAACGCGCTGATTGTTGGCACGGCGCAGGAGCTTGGTCGGCGCGCTGCGTATGTGCCGCGCATGCACTACGTGAGCGGCGAACCGCCTGCAGAGCCTTTGCGCTGCGCAGCAAAGATCCGCTATCGCGCGCCCGAAGCGCTCGGCTGGCTCAAACCGCTTCCCGACGGCGGAGCAGTGTTTGAATTCGATGAGCCTCAGCGCGACATCACGCCGGGGCAAGGGCTGGTGTGCTACCTCGGCGACGAAGTGATCGGCGGCGGCGTGATTGGGCGAGAGGACAACACGTCGGCGGCTTGAGGCAAATAGAATACCTGCCTCGCGGGCAATGTCCACAAGCCATATTCGAGAGGGAGATGTTCTACGCGCTTCTCTGTGGCCGGAGCCGGTGCGCGTAATCACAGCTCAGCAGCTTGGCAAGCACCTCAAAGTGCACGCGCTTGGCTTGAAGAGCCAGCAGCATTACGACCGCCTCCTCTCCGGCGCAGACCTGGATCAGATCGAGGTTGTCACGCCTTCCGAGCGGCAGTTCTCGGGGAACGGCGAGGCGTTCTTCCTCGCCATCGAAGCTCACCGCATTCGCTTAGCGCATCAGTTCGACCCGCTGTTCGCCGTCAGCGTTGCCCAAGTTGATCCCTTGCCTCATCAGATCGAGGCGGTTTACCACTACCTGTTGCGCAGCCCGCGCATCCGCTTTCTCTTAGCGGACGACCCTGGCGCGGGCAAGACCATCATGGCGGGATTGCTCATTAAGGAACTCAAGTACCGCGGGCTGGTGCAGCGCACGCTCATCGTCGTGCCGGGGCATCTCAAAGATCAGTGGCAGCGCGAGATGAAAGAGCGCTTTGAGGAAAACTTCATGGTCGTGGATCGATCAGTGATGAGCGCTGCTTGGGGGCGCAACATTTGGCAAGACCAGCCCCAGCTCATCACCTCGATGGACTTCGCCAAGCAGAACGATGTCCTCGCTGCGCTCGCAGAAACGCGCTGGGACCTGGTCATCGTGGACGAAGCCCACAAGATGGCGGCTTATCGGTATGGAGATAAGACCAAGAAGACAGACCGCTATCAGCTCGGCGAGCTGCTCTCGCGCACCAGCCAATTCCTGCTGCTGCTCACTGCAACTCCGCATCGCGGCGATCCAGAGAACTTCCGGCTTTTCCTCGACCTGCTAGCGCCGGGGTTGTTCGCCAATGAAGCCCTCCTGATGGAGTCCGTGCGTAAGGGCGAGAACCCTTTGTTCCTGCGGCGCCTGAAAGAAGATCTGCGCGACTTTGAAGGGCGACCGCTGTTTCCGCCGCGTCACGTCATCACTCGCCCCTACCAACTGAGCGACGAGGAGAAGCGCCTTTATAACGCGGTCACTGAGTACGTTGAGCAGTCCTACAACAAAGCCCTCGCTGCAGAGAAGCGCAACGTCGCCTTTGCGCTGCTCATTCTCCAGCGCCGACTCGCCTCGAGCGTGCGCGCCGTGCGTGTTTCGCTGGAACGCCGCAAAGCGCGCCTTGAAAAGCTCCTCGAACTCGGAAAGTGGCTCGCCGAGAAAGGTAGCATTGACGAGGATGCGCTCGAGGATTTGCCTGAGGCAGAACGCCTGAGCGAAGAGGATGAGCTCATCGAGCGCCTCACAGCCGCTGAAACGCGTGAGGAGCTGGAGGCGGAGATCAACACCCTCGCGGAACTGGTGTGCCTTGCGCGTGAGGTAGAGCGCAAAGAGGTCGAGACCAAGCTCAAAGAGCTGCGCCAGGTCATGGACGAACTCCAGCTCCGCCAGCACGGCGATAAGCTGCTCATCTTCACCGAATCCAGAGAGACGCTGGAGTACTTGGCTGAAAAGTTGAGGGCTTGGGGCTACAGCGTCGCAACGTTGCATGGCGGGATGAGCCTTGACGACCGCATCCGCGCCGAGCATCAGTTCCGCGAGCACGCGCAAGTGATGATCTCGACCGAGGCTGGCGGCGAAGGCATCAACCTTCAGTTCTGCTCGCTGATGGTTAACTACGACATTCCCTGGAACCCCAACCGGCTCGAGCAGCGCATGGGGCGCATCCACCGCTACGGGCAGCAAAAGGAAGTCCACATCTACAACTTAGTCGCGGGCGACACGCGCGAGGGCAAGGTGCTGCGGGCGCTCTTTGAGAAGCTCGATCGCATTCGCCAAGCCATGGGCAGCGATCGCGTCTTCGACGTCATCGGTGAAGTAGTGCCCGGACGCTCGCTCAAAGACCTCATCGTGGAAGCGATTGCTAACCGACGCACTCTGGAGGAGATCGTAAGCCAGATCCAAGCCATCCCCGATGCCGAGGCGGTGGAGAAAGTGCGCCAAGCTGCTCTCGAAGCTTTGGCGACGCGGCACATTGACCTGCAGCGCATCTTGGGCGAAGATCGCCAAGCACGCGAGCATCGCCTCGTGCCTGAATACATCGAGCGCTTCTTCGAGCGCGCTTGCCGCTACCTCGGCGTTCGTTTGGAGCGACGTCGCGATGGGCTGTGGCGCGTGCCCTCGCTGCCCTACGAGCTGCGCCATGTCTCCCAAGACTTCAAGCATCGCTTCGGGCAGGTCTTCTCTGAGTACAGCAAGATCGCCTTCGACAAGCGGGTCGCCCGCAGCCGCGAGGCTGTGTTCGTCGCGCCCGAGCACCCGCTCCTCGAGACCATCATTGAAGCAGTGCTGGAACGTTGCCGGTCGGACTTGCAGCGTGGCGCTGTCTTCGCTGATCCGGATGGGCGATTGGATGGCTGGCTCTGGTTCCTGAAGTGCGAGCTGCGCGATGGCAACAATCAAGTGGCTGGCATGCGCCTTTTCGCCGTTTTCCAACCGGCAAACGGTGGCGAGCTGCGCTTGGTGAACAGCGCCATCCTCTGGGACCTCAACCCGCTTTCTGAGCCGAAAGCTGCGGAATCATGTCCCTCTGCGGATGAGGTTATCTCCTTTGCGATTGACCATGCCCTCGAACCGTATCGCGCCGAAATCCTCCGCGAACGCCAGCGCCAAGCCGAGATCCGAAAGAAATACGGCTTGCGATCGCTGGAGCAGATGATTTTGGATTCCCAAGCGCGCATCATCGAGTACGAGACGCGCAGCGCGAAAGGAAAGCCCGTGCCCGAGGTCGACATCACGAACGAGAAGCGCCGCAAGGAAGAGTACGAAGCGAGAAGACGCGCGCTGGAAGAAGACATCCGTCGTCAGACGAGCCTGCTGCCCACAACGCCTGAGATCCTGGGCGTGGCTCGCGTTGTTCCTCAGCGCGTGGAAGATACAGCGATGCGCGCCGACGCTGAGATTGAAGCGATCGGCATGCGCGTGGCGCTGGAGTACGAACGCGCGCAGGGGCGTGTGCCGGAGGATGTCTCTGCTGAAAATCTCGGCTACGACATTCGCTCGCGAGACTCCGAAGGCAAGATGCGCTACGTGGAGGTCAAAGCGCGTGCCACCACTGGCAGCGTCGCGCTCACGCCCAACGAGTGGCTCATGGCGCAGCGCTTAGGCGACGATTACTGGCTCTACATCGTGGAAAACGCTGCGACTAGCCCTGTGCTGCACACGATTCAAAACCCAGCAGCGAAGCTGCAACCTCAGGAGGTGACTGAGGTTGTGCGCTACGTGATTGCGGATTGGAGGAGGATTGCAGAATGAGCGCAGCCAAAATGCCTATGAGCACCTCATCGGCTGCTTCCCGTCTCATCGAAACCGACTTCCCTCTGCGCAAGGTCTCCGAAGAATCCGTGCGCGAGAAGAACATTCGCCACGGGCATATCTCCACGCTGCACATTTGGTGGGCGCGACGACCGTTGGCAGCCTCGCGCGCAACCGCGCTGGCAGCGCTCCTGCCAGACGACCCAGCGCAACGCATGCAACTGCTAGAGCTTGTGGCGCAGGTCGCTCCATGGGAAGTCGTCTCTCAGAACGATCGCGCCAGTCAATATCCCCTTGAAAAAGCACGCGCGGCGATCCGCGACGCCTTCGGCGGACGCGCCCCGCGCGTGCTCGACCCCTTTGCCGGCGGTGGCTCGATCCCGCTCGAGGCGCTGCGCCTGGGCTGCGAAACCTACGCGCTCGACTACAACCCCGTCGCGGTGTTGCTCAACAAAGCCGTGCTGGAGTTTCCTCAGCAGTTTGGCGCGGAGCTTTTGGATGCCGTGCGGCACTGGGGCGAATGGGTGCTGAATGAAGCTCGCCGTGAACTGGAGCGCTTCTACCCCGAAGACCCCGATGGCTCCATCCCCGTCGGCTACATCTGGGCGCGCACGCTGCCTTGCCAGAACCCCGCCTGCGGCGCGGAAATCCCGCTCATGCGCCAGACTTGGCTGGCGAAGAAAGACAAGAGGAAGATCGCTCTGCGCCTTGTGCCCAACCGCGCAGCGAAACGGGTGGATGCCGAAATTGTTGG